>DASUCV010000018.1:300000-491457 GCA_036275915.1 Candidatus Polarisedimenticolaceae bacterium
TGAAGGACGGCAGCTTCGGCCTCGTCGACCCCGAGTTCTGACGCCGGCCGCGTTTCTTGACCCCTCTCCGGAAGCCTGATAAGTTCCGGCGCTGTAACATTTTCGGGGAGGACAGCGTGAGCGAGCGCAAGGGGAGCCGTTCCCGCGAGGAATGGGAGCGCCGGACTCTCAAGCCGAGCCTCGAGAAGAGCGCCGAGAGACCGGTCCTGTTCTCGACCGTCTCCGACCTCCCGATCGAGAGGCTCTACACCAAGGACGACCTCGGGCCCGGCTGGAGCGAGGACGAGAAGCTCGGCTATCCCGGCGAGTATCCGTTCACGCGGGGCATCCACCCGACGATGTACCGCGGCCGCCTGTGGACGATGCGGCAGTTCGCCGGCTTCGGTGCCGCCGAGGACACGAACGCCCGCTTCCGATATCTCCTCGAGCACGGCCAGACCGGGCTCTCGACCGCCTTCGACCTGCCGACGCTCATGGGCCGCGACAGCGACGACGCGCTCGCGCGGGGCGAGGTAGGCCGCGAAGGGGTCGCGATCGACTCGCTCGCCGACATGGAGATCCTCTTCTCCGGGATCCCGCTCGACCAGGTCTCGACCTCGATGACGATCAACGCGCCGGCGGCCGTGCTCTTCTGCATGTATCTCGCCGTCGCCGAGAAGCAGGGAATCCCGTTCGCCAAGCTCAACGGCACGCTCCAGAACGACATCCTCAAGGAGTACATCGCCCAGAAGGAGTGGATCTACCCGCCGCGGCCGAGCATGCGCATTATCACCGACCTCATCGCGTACTGCACCCGTGAGGTCCCGCGGTGGAACACGATCTCGATCTCGGGCTACCACATCCGCGAGGCGGGCTCGACGGCGGTGCAGGAGCTGGCGTTCACGCTCGCCGACGGCATCGCCTACGTCGAGGCGGCCCGCGCCGCGGGCCAAGACGTCGACGAGGTCGCGCCGCGCCTCTCGTTCTTCTTCAACTCGCACAACGACTTCTTCGAGGAGATCGCGAAGCTGCGGGCCGCGCGCCGTATCTGGGCGCGCGTCATGCGCGAGCGGTTCGAGGCGAAGTCGCCCCGCAGCTGGATGCTCCGATTCCACACGCAGACGGCGGGCTGCTCCCTCACGGCGCAGCAGCCGCTCAACAACGTCGCGCGGGTCACGATCCAGGCGCTCGCGGCGGTCCTGGGCGGCACGCAGTCGCTCCACACCGACTCGTTCGACGAGGCGCTCGCGCTTCCGACCGAGCAGGCGGTGACGGTCGCCCTCAGGACGCAGCAGATCCTCGCCGAGGAGTCGGGCGTCACGAACACCATCGACCCGCTGGGCGGGTCGTACTTCGTCGAGGCGCTCACCGACCGGGTCGAGCGCGAGGCGATGGCCTACATCGAGCGCATCGACCAGATGGGGGGCATGATCGCGGCGATCGAGCGCGGCTTCCCGCAGAAGGAGATCGCCGACGCCTCGTATCACTACCAGCGGCAGACCGACCGCGGCATCAAGACGATCGTCGGGGTCAACAAATTCGCCCTCGAGAACGAGGAGCGGATGGAGATCCTGAAGATCGGCGAGGGGGTCGAGACCGCGCAGCTCGCGCGGCTCGCCGACGTGAAGAAGCGGCGCGACGGCGCCAAGCTCGAGGCGGCGCTCGCGGCTCTCGCCGACGCCGCGCGGAGCGGCGAGAGCGTCATCCCGCCGATGCTCGACGCCGTGCGCTCGTACGGCACGGTTCAAGAGATCAGCCAAGCGCTCGTGCCGGTCTTCGGGACCTACCAGGAAGTCTCGGTTCTCTGATGACGGGCGAGCGGCGCCTCAGGCTCCTCGTGGGCAAGGTCGGACTCGACGGTCACGACCGCGGCGCGAAGATCATCGCGCGCGCTTTCCGCGACGCCGGCTTCGAGGTCATCTACACGGGCCTCCACCAGACTCCCGAGATGGTGGTGCAGACGGCGATCCAGGAAGACGTCGACGCGGTGTCGTTGTCGATCCTCTCTGGCGCGCACAATTACCTCTTCCCGCGCGTCATCGAGCTCCTGAGGGAGCGGGGGGCGATGGACATTGCCGTCTTCGGCGGCGGGATCGTTCCTGACGAGGACGTCCCGGGCCTGAAGAAGGCCGGCGTGCTCGAGATCTTCACCCCGGGAGCCTCGACCGAGGACGTCATCGCGTGGGTCCGTTCGAACGTGAAGCCGCGCGTGCTCCGATGACGGCGGCCCGCACGATCCTCCTCGCCGACGACAGCGTGACGATCCGCAAGGTCGTGGAGCTGACCTTCTCCGACACGAACATCCGCGTTCTCGCGGTCGCCTCCGGCCACGAAGCGCTCGAGCGGATGAGCGAGGTGCATCCCGACCTCGTGCTCGCGGACGTCGTCATGCCGGGACCGTCCGGGTACGACGTGTGCCGCGCGGTCAAGGGCTCGCCCCGTCCGGTGCCCGTCCTCTTGCTCACGGGCGCGTTCGAGCCTTTCGATCCGGCGGAGGCCGAAGCCTGCGGGAGCGACGGCACGGTGACGAAGCCGTTCGACTCGCGCTCGCTCGTCGAGCGGGTGGAGGAGCTGCTCGCCCGCGGAGCGCGCCCCGCCTCGAGGACAGCGCAGGCTCCCGCGGAGCCGCCGCCCAAGGACGACGACCTCGAGGAGATCTTCGACGCGCTGGCCGACGCGGCTCCCGAGCCGAAGACGGCCCCCCCGGAGCCGCCGCCACGTCCGACGCATCTTCTTTCCGAGAGCGACATCGACGCGATCGCACGCGCCGTCGTCGTGCGCCTCTCGGACAAGGTCCTCCGCGAGATCGCTTGGGACGTCGTGCCCGACCTCGCCGAGGTGATCGTCCGCGAGCGCCTCCAAGAGATCGAGCGCGGCGAGCGCGAGCCGCGCTGACGCGCGAACCCTCCGAGGAATCGATGTCCATAGAGAAGGAATACCGTCCCGACGCGATCGAGGAGCATTGGGCGAAGGCCTGGATCGAGCGCGACGTGTTCCGCGCCGGCCGCGACCAGGGCGCGCGCCCGTTCTGCATGGTCATCCCGCCGCCGAACGTGACCGGCAACCTCCACATGGGGCACGTCCTCGTCTACACGCTCCACGACGTGATCGCGCGCTGGCGGCGGATGCAGGGCTGGGACGTGCTGTGGCTCCCGGGCACCGATCACGCGGGGATCGCGACGCAGACGGTCGTCGAGAAGCAGCTCCAGAAGGAGGGGATCGACCGCCGCACGATGGGACGCGAAGCGTTCGTCGCGCGCGTCTGGGAATGGAAGTCGCTCTACGGCTCGCGGATCACCGGCCAGCTCAAGCGCCTCGGCGCGTCGTGCGACTGGTCGCGCGAGCGCTTCACCCTCGACCCGGGGCTCAGCAAGGCCGTGCGGACGGTCTTCGTCCGCCTCCATCGCGAAGGGCTCATCTACCGCGATCGCGCGATGGTGAACTGGTGCCCGCGGTGCCGGACGGCGCTCTCCGACCTCGAGACGATCCACGAGACCGAGCGCGGCAAGCTCTGGACGATCCGCTACCCGTTCGCCGACGGCAGGGGCGGGGGCATCGAGGTCGCGACGACGCGGCCCGAGACGATGCTCGGCGACAGCGGCGTCGCCGTCCATCCCGACGACGAGCGCTATCGCGCGGCGGTCGGGCGAACGCTCACGCTGCCGCTCGCCGGACGCACGATCCCCGTCGTCGCCGACACCTTCGTCGACCCCGCGTTCGGAACCGGTGCCGTGAAGGTCACCCCCGCGCACGACCCGAACGATTTCGCCGCCGGCCGCAGGCTCGGCCTCCCGGAGATCGTCGTCATCGACCTCGACGGGAAGATGACGAAGGAAGCCGGCGAGTTCGCGGGGCTCGACCGCTACCAGGCGAGGAAACGCGTCGTGTCCCGGCTCGAGGAGGCGGGGCTCCTCGTGGGCGTGCGCGAGCACGAGCACGCCGTGGGGCACTGCCAGCGCTGCGGAACGGTCGTCGAGCCGCTCGCCTCGCCGCAGTGGTTCGTGAAGGTCGGTCCGCTCGCCGAGACCGCGGTCGCCGCGGTGGAGCAGGGCCGCACCGTCATCGTGCCCCCCTCGTGGGAGAAGGTCTACTTCGAATGGATGCGGAACATCCACGACTGGTGCATCTCGCGCCAGCTTTGGTGGGGTCACCGGATTCCCGCGTGGTACTGCGATGCCTGCGGGACGGTCGAGGTCCACGAGGACGATCCGAAGGCCTGCGCGAAGTGCCGCGGCCCCCTCCGTCAGGACGACGACGTGCTCGACACCTGGTTCTCGTCCGGGCTCTGGCCGTTCTCGACGCTCGGCTGGCCGGAGTCGACGGCCGACCTCGCCCGTTACTACCCGACGAATCTCCTCATCACCGGGTTCGACATCATCTTCTTCTGGGTCGCGCGCATGATGATGCTCGGCCTCAAGTTCATGGGCGACGTGCCGTTCCGCGAGGTCTACATCCACGGCCTCGTCCGCGACGAGCAGGGCCAGAAGATGTCGAAGTCGAAGGGGAACACGATCGACCCCGACGACGTGCAGAAGCGCTACGGCACCGACGCCGTGCGCCTCACGATGGCGATGCTCGCCGCGCCGGGCAACGACATCCCCTTGGCCGAGGGACGGATGGAAGGGTACCGGGCGTTCGCCAACAAGCTCTGGAACGCCTGCCGCTTCGTCCTGCTCCGGCTCGAAGGCGCCGAGGTCAAGCGCGATTACACCGAGGACGAGCTGACGCTCGTCGACCGCTGGATCCTCGCGCGCACCCACGCCGTCATCGGCGAGGTCGACCGCGCGCTCGAGCAGTACCGCTTCGACCGCGCGGCCGACACCCTTTATCACTTCGTCTGGCACGCGTTCTGCGATTGGTACATCGAGCTCGTGAAGCCGGACCTCCTGGCCGAGGGACGGCGCGCGGAGGTCGCCCGCGCCGTGCTGCTCGAGGTCCTCGACACGCTGCTCCGTCTCCTCCACCCGGTCATGCCGTTCGTCACCGAGGAGCTCTGGCAGAAGATTCCGCACGACGGCGAGCTCCTGGCGACCGCCGCGTGGCCCAGGGTCCGTGAGGACCGATTGGACGCCCGCGCCGAGCGCGACATGGAGCTCCTCCAAGAGCTGATCGTGAAGGCTCGGAACGTTCGTGCGGAGGCGGGGATCGATCCGTCGCGCCGTATCGACCTCATGGTGCATGCAGAGAACGCCCGCAACCGCAAGCTCGTGTCGGATCAGGCCGCGCTCGTCGCGACGCTCGTCCGCGCCGATCGTGTCGAGGTCGTCGAGGCGTTCCCCGAGGGTCTCGTCGCGGCGAGGGGCGTCGTGCGGAGCCTCGAGGTGGCGATCCCGCTCGAGGGGCTCCTCGACTTCGACGCGGAGCGCACGCGCTTGACGCGTGACCTCGCCAAGATCGTCGCGGAGCTCGACGCGCGGAACCGCAAGCTCGCGAACGAGTCGTTCCTCGAGCGCGCGCCCGCCGAGGTCGTCGAGAAGGAGCGGGCGATCCAGAAGGAGTTCCTCGAGAAGAAGCGCCGCATCGAGGCGACGCTCGCGACCCTGGGATGACCCCGCCGGCGCTCGACGCTCAGGCTGTGGCCCGGTCGATCGAGGCGGCGCTCGCGGAAGATCTCGGAGCGCGTGGGGACATCACCTCGCTGGCGGTGGTGTCTTCGGAGCTTCGGGCGCGCGCGCACGTCGTCGCGCGCGAGCCTCTCGTGGTCGCCGGCATTCCGATCGCCCGAGGGGTCTTCCTCCGCCTCGACGCCGGAGCGCGTTTCCCCTACGCCGCCGAGGACGGGCGGAGAACGACGGCCGGCGAGCGGGTCCTCACCGTGGAGGGGCGCGCGATCGCGCTCCTCGAGGGGGAGCGGACCGCGCTCAACTTCCTTCAGCGTCTCTCGGGGATCGCGACCGCGACCGCCGCCGCCGTGCAGGAGATCGCCGGCACCGGCGCCCGGATCCTCGACACGCGCAAGACGGCGCCGGGCTTGCGGCTCCTCGACAAGTACGCGGTCGCCGTCGGCGGCGGGACGAACAATCGCATCGGGCTCTACGATCAGGCGATGATCAAGGACACGCATCTCGGCGCGGCGGCGTCGCTCGGAGACGCGGTACGCGCTTGCTTGTCGTCCGGCGTGCCTGCCGACGCGATCACCGCCGAGGTGCGCAACCGTCGGGAGCTCGAGGAGGCGATCGCCGCGGGCGCCGGCCGCGCCATCCTCGACAACATGAGCCTCGACGATCTCGCGGCCTGCGTCGCCCTCGGGAAGGGGAAGATCGTGCTCGAGGCGTCGGGCGGCCTCCGGCCCGGGAGGCTGAAGGCGGTCGCGGCGACCGGCGTCGATGCGCTCAGCCTCGGCTACCTCACGCACTCGGTCGCGGCCGCCGATCTCGCCATGGACCTCGAGAGCCTCCCCTGAGCGCACACCTCGACGCCGCGCGGCTCGAAGCCGAGCTCGGCGCCCGCGCCTGGATCCGCCGCGTCGTCGTGCACGACGCGACCGGCTCGACCAACGACGACGCGAAGGCGCTCGCCCGCGAAGGCGCACCCGCGGCAACGGTCGTGATCGCCGGCAGCCAATCGGCGGGGCGCGGCCGTCTCGGGCGCGCGTGGCATTCCGCGCAGGGTCTCGGTCTCTACCTCTCCGTCCTGGTGCGCCCCGAGGAGCCGGCCGACCGGCTGGGCCGTTTCGCGCTCGCCGCGGCGGTGGCCACGTGCCGCGCGTGCCGGACGCTCGGAGCGTCGCGTGCCTCCATCAAGTGGCCGAACGACGTCCTCGTCGGCCACCGCAAGCTCGCGGGGATCCTCGCCGAGATGAAGGCGGGGGAGAGCGGCCGCGAGCTCGTCCTCGGCATCGGCGTCAACGTGGGACACGGGGCGGAGGACTTTCCGGCGGACCTTCGCGACGCCGCGACCTCGTTGGCCCTCGCGGCCGGCGCACCCGCGCCGGAACGGGAGACGGTCGCTGTGGAGCTCCTCGACGCACTGGGAGACGCGTTGAATCGGCTGGAGAGCGGCGCCTGGGATCAGGTCGAAGAGACGTTCCTCGCGATGGCTCCGGCGGCCTCGGGCTCGCGGGTGCGCCTCGCCACCGGCGAGGCCGGGGTCACGGACGGGCTCGATGCCACGGGCGCGCTCCGCGTGAAGACCGGCCGTGGCATCGTGACGGTGCACGCGGGAGAATCGGTGGCGCCGGCGGAGGATTGACGATGCTGCTCGCGGTCGACACGGGGAATACGCACACGGTGCTCGGGCTCTTCGACGGCAAGCGCCTCGTCGCGAGCTGGCGCATCGCGACTCGCAAGGAAAACACCGCCGACGAGCTCGGAGCGCTCCTCCGCTCGCTCTTCGCGGCGAAGGGGCTCGACCCCGCCGGCGTCGACGGCGTCATCGTCTCCTCGGTCGTCCCCGACTGGAACGGCGTCCTCGCGGCGACCTCGGAGGGGACGTTCGAGCGGACCGCCGTCTTCGTGGCGCCGGGAGTCAAGACGGGAATCCCCATCCTCTACGAGAACCCCCACGAGGTCGGCGCGGATCGCATCGTCAACGCCGTGGCGGCGGTCCAGCGCTACGGCGCGCCGGTGATCGTCCTCGACTTCGGCACCGCGACGACGTTCGACGTCGTGAGCGCCAAGGGGGAATACCTCGGCGGCGTGATCGCCCCGGGCCTCGGCATCTCGGCCGAGGCGCTGTTCTCGCGCGCCGCGCGCCTCTCGCGCGTCGACGTGCGCAAGCCGGCGCGCGTCATCGGAAGAACGACCGAGGAGAGCGTGCAAGCGGGGCTCTTCCTCGGCTACGTCGCGCTCATCGAAGGGATCGTGAAGCGCCTCCATGCGGAGCTCGGGGTCGAGGCACCCGTGATCGCGACCGGCGGCCTCGCACCCGCGTTCGAGGGCGAGCTCGCTTTCCTCGCCGGGGTCGAGCCGGACCTCACCCTCGAAGGGCTGCGCCTCATCTGGGAGAAGAACCGCCGGTGAGGGTGCTCTTCGTCTGCGACGGCAACATCTGCCGGAGCCCGCTCGCTGCGGCGTACCTCCGGCACCGGGCCGCAGAGCGAGGCCTCGGCCACGTCGTGGTCGATTCGGCCGGCCTCCTCGGGATCAAGGGCGCGCCGGCGGCGCCGTTCTCGATCGAGGTCGGGCGCGAGGAGGGGATCGATCTCACCGGCCACCGCTCGCGCGGCGTGTCGACGGCCGACCTGAAAACCGCTGACTTCGTCGTCGCGATGACGCTCCGTCAGCTCGACACGCTCCACGAGCGCTTCCCGCAGGGACCGGGGCGCCGCCTCCTGATCCGGGCCTTCGAAAACGGTCCGGAGCCCACCGGGGGCGCTCCCGAGCTCGACGATCCGGTCGCCGGCCCGATCGAGGACTACCGGGACGCCTTCGCGATCATCCGGAGCGCCGTCGACCACATGATCCTGCACCTCAAGCACCGCGCATGACGGCGGACGATCCCAAGCGTTACCACAGGACGATCGAGGAGGCGTGGGCCCGTCTGAAGTCCCGGCCGGGGCTTCTGTCCCCGCGCGAGTTCGCGGTCATCGAGGAGTGGCGGCGGCGCGGAATCCCCGCGGCGCTCGTCGTCGACGTCTTCGACGCGCGACGGCGCTCCGGGGCGTCGCTCCGGTCGCTCTCGTACCTCGCTGCGGCGGTCGACGAGGCGTGGAGGACCGTGGCCGCTGGACGCGCCGCGGCGCCGGCTTCCCAGGAGCCGGCGAAAGCGTCCTCAGAAACGTGGGATGCCGCGCTCGCGCGCTCCGATCTGTCGCCGGCGCTCCGCGCGCTCCTCACGCGGCTCCTGGCTTCGTTCCGCAAAGACGACGACCCTCGCGCCCTCGATGCCGAGCTCGACGAGGCGCTTCCGCGGCTCGCGCCCGCCGATCTCATCGCCGCGGCCGAGCGCGAGACCTCCGAGGCGCTGGCTCCCTTTCGCGGGCGCATGCCCGCGGCCGAGCTCGCCAAAACTTACCTTCGCGGCCGTGCGGATCGGTTGCGCGCGGCCCTCGGCCTCCATCGAATGCGGTAGAGTGCTCGTGTCCCGCCTCCCGGTGCGTCGCCGTTGCACCCGGATCTGCCCGCTCCGATCGTCGTTCTCGCCGCCGCGCTGATCGCAGGCGCCGCGATGGGCGGCCCGCGCCCGCATCTCGGCGCGGCGCTCGTCTTGGCCGGCGTGTGCTCGGTCATGACTTGGCTCGTGCGACGGCATCGCCGCGCGGCGCTCCTCCTCTTCATCGTGGCCACGTGGGGGGCGGGCGCCGCGGTGCAACGGCTCTCCTGGATCCGCCACGCCGCGGCTGAGCGACGCCTCTTCGACGGACGGGATCGCGTCGAGATCGAGCTGACCGGACGGGTCGTCTCCGCGCCCGAAAGACAGACGAACGGCGAGCGGGCCTTTCGCATCGACGTCGAAGGACGCGATGCCCGCATCGCGCTCGACGTCGCGGCACCTCAGGACGCCGATCGCGAGCGCCTGGACGGCCTCAGGCGCGGCGATCTCATCCTCGTCTGGTGCACGCTCCGCGCGCCGCGCGGGGGGCCGCTCGGCTCGGCCGACGACGCGCGCCGGCGACTCCTCGGCGACCGGCTCGATGCCGAAGGGCGGGTGAAGAGTTCCCGTCTCGTGAGACGCCTCGAGAGCGGTGGGGCGTCGATCGGTCGCATCCTCGATCGCTTGCACGCGGCGGCGATCGCGCGGCTCGACGGTGCCGTCGACCCGGCCGGGCGCACGCGCGCGATCCTAGGCGCCATGGTGCTGGGCGACCGCGGCCTCCTCGATCCCGAGGACGTGGCGTGCCTGCGCGACGCCGGCCTCGTCCATCTCATCTCGATCAGCGGACTCCACACGGCGATGACCGTGCTCGTGCTCCTGGCGCTCGCACGGCGCGCGGGTGCGGGGGCGAAGGCGTGTGCTCTCGCCAGCGTCGTCCTCCTTCCCGCGCTCGCCGCCCTGGTCGGCGACGGCGCCGCGGTGTGGCGCGCCTGCGGCCTCCTCGCGGTGACGCTCGTGGCGCGCGCGACGGGACGCGACGCCCTGCCGCTCGCGGCGCTGGCGCTCTCCTCCGCGGGGCTCGTCATCGCCTCACCGGGGCTCGCGTGGAACATCGGGTTCGTTCTGAGCGTCGCGGCCACAGCGGGTCTCGTCGTCGGCTTGAGCGACCGCGCCGCGAAGCGTGGACCGGTGGCACGCTCGCTCGGCGCGACGACCGGCGCCTACGCAGCGACGTTGCCGTTCGTCGCTCACGCCTTCGGGCGCACGGCACCCGCCGCTCTCGTCGCCAACCTCGTCGCAGCGCCGCTCTGCGCCGCGTGCATGGCGGGCGGCGTGCTCGTCCTGGTCGTGGGACGGGCGGGCGCCTCTGCCGCCGATCACTCGGTCGATGCGCTCCTCGCCGTCTCGAGAATCGCGGCGAATCTCCCGTGCGGTCATCTCCGCGTCGCGTCGCCGCCTCCTCTCCTCGACGCGCTCTACGTCGTCGTGCTTCTCCTCTACGCATTCGCCGGCCGCCGCCGCGCGGCGGGGCTCGCGGTGTTCTTCCTGGCCCTCGCGATCCACCTCGGGCCGCTCCCCATGGCACCGGGGCGGGCGACGGTGACCGTGCTCGACGTCGGCCAGGGGCTCTCGGTTCTCCTCCAGGGCGGGGAAGGGGACGTTTCGCTCTACGACGCCGGTCCCGCTGGCGAGGGACGGCTCGACGCGGGCGACCGCATCGTCGTTCCCGCCCTCGCCGCGATCGGCTGCCGGCGGCTCGACGTCCTCGCCCTCTCGCACGACCACGACGACCACGCTGGAGGCGCCTTTGCCGTGCTCCGGGACCGCGAGGTCGGCGAGCTGTGGCTCGCCCAAGGGAGCGAGCGCGATCCGCTCACCCAGGCGCTCGCCGCCGAGGCGGTCGCGCGCGGCGTCGCCGTGCGGCGGCTGATGCGCGGCGCGCACCTCGGCGCGGGGAGCTTCGCCGTCGACGTCCTCCATCCGGGACAGGACGACCGCACCCGGCCGGTCAACGACCGATGCCTGGCGCTCCGTGCGCGCGCGCCGGAGGGACCGGCGATCCTGCTCCCCGGCGATCTCGAATCGGCGGGCGAGCGCTCGCTGCTCGCGGCCGCGAGCCCGGCGGCCGAGGCGCTCGTGGCGCCGCACCACGGCTCCGACGGCAGCAGCACGATCCCGTTCGTTCGCGCTGTCGCACCTCGCGTCGTCGTCGTTTCGGTCGGCGCGGGGAACCGGTTCGGCCATCCGGGAGCGTCGGCGCTCGCGCGGCTCGGATCTGGCGGCGCTGCGATCTACCGCACGGACCGCTGCGGTGCCGTCTCTCTCGAAGCGGAAGCGCGCCGGTGGATCGTTTCAGTTGATGCCCATGGGCGCGCCCATGAACGTGAGCACGAGGATGGCGAGCAGGAATGCGGCGACGGCGCGGCGACCCCAGCCGAGAGGCTCACCCTCGTCGAGCAACCTGGGGTGGCGTCCACGAAGAATGAGGAGGATACCGAGCCAGAGCGAATAGGGAGAGGGCATCCCGGTCCACACGCTTTGTCCGATCACCCAGACGGCGAAGCCGGCGATCGTCGCCCACGAGATGACCGCGTGCGCCCGCGGCGAGATCGCGAACACGGCGTGACCGCCGTCGAGCTGCCCCACGGGGAAGAGATTCATCGACGTCACGAGCATACCGACCCACGCCGCGCCGTAGATCGAATTCAGCTGGAGTGAGGCGTCGCTGCCGTGGAAGAAACGGATCGCAGCGATCGAGACGAGAGGATCGCCGATGAACATTCCGTGAAGATCGGGGGTGGGAGGGACTTCGACGAGTCGTGCCGCCCCCACGATGAGGACAGGCAGCGCGACGATGAACCCCGCGATCGGCCCGGCGGCGGCGATATCGAAGAGCGCGCGCCGCGAGGGAATGGGACCGCGAATCCTGATGACCGCACCGAACGTCCCGATCAGGAGCGGCGGTCCGGGGATGAAGAACGGCAGAGTCGCCGGAACCCGGTAGTAACGGCAGGCGAGGTAGTGACCCATCTCGTGGGCGCCGAGGATGAGGATGAGGAGGAGCGCGTACGGGATACCGTGCGCGAGTCTCGACGGCGACAAGAGCTCCGCCCAGGTTCCGGTGACGTTGCTCGTGTCCTCCCACCACCAGCTTCCGGACATGCAGGCGGTGACGAATGTCGCGAGAAGGAGCACGCCATGAAGCCAGGCACGCCGGCGGGGCTGCGTCGCTACCGGGAAGTGGGGGATGAACTCGGGCGCCGCGAATCCGGCGATCTCGTCGCTCAACGGGCGCCTCTAGGGAAAATCAACGGAACGACGGCCAGTATAACAACCGCACGGTGTCCGCGGGAAAGGACGGACTGGCCTCCTTGGGGGACGTGAGTTCTCGAGAACTCCCGGTGAATTCGAGGCCCGATCGCGGTATGAATGTTGCTGTGGTATGAGACCGGAGGTTCTCCCATGAGCGCCTCGTTCCGTCACATCGCTCCGATCGCCCTCTCCGCCGCCCTCGCGATGTCTTCGGCCCTCGCGGGGCCTCGCATCGCCGTGCCGCATGGCGGGGGCGGAGCTCCGCGCAGCTTCGGCCACACGGTCCCGCACGCGGGAGGCGGAGTCCCGCGCGGCGGTCACGCGGTTCCCCACAGCGGCGGTGGAACTGGGATGGGTCATGCGTCGGCGCAGCGCGGCATGCCTCCGCCTCACGGCCAGGTGCCGGGTCACGGGACTGCGAACGGGATCGCGCGTTACGGCTATTACCACGGCGGCTACTACCCGTATTACGGCTACGGATACCCGTACTACGGTTACCCGTACTACGGATACTGGGGCTGGCCTTATTGGGGCTTCGGCTTCTACGGCAGCTGGGGCTACCCGTACTACGGCTACGGTTACTACCCGCCCAGCGACGCGGGCTACGGGATGGGGGACGCCCATCCGCAAACGCCCGCGGTCATCGAGACGAAAGTCAGTCCCGGCAGCGCCGAAGTCCTCCTGGACGGCGAGTCGGTCGGTTTTGCGAAGGACTACAACGGTCACTGGGACGAGCTTCGGGTCTCACCCGGCAAGCACACGGTGAGCTTCCAGAACGGCGGCTACAAAACTCTGACCTTCGACATCGACGTCATGCCCGGCGGTCACTATGTGCTCGACAACGACATGAGCGAAGGCTCGGGCGAGGAGCGCCGGACGATCGCCGCACCTCAGGCGCCTCAACGGCAGGCGGAAGGACCGGATCCCGGGTACGCCCCCAACGGCCAGCCGGGTGGTTACGCCGCCCCGAACGGGCCACCCTCGAGCGCGCCGCCGACGTTCCAGGAGAGCATGACGGTCGCCGGCGGGCGGATGACGATTCACGCGAAGCCCGACGATGCCGCGGTCTACCTCGACGGCGAGTATCTCGGGACGGCGGGAGAGCTCGCGCGCCTGCATGGGGCGATTCCCGTCGCGACGGGGCCGCACCAGCTCCAGATCGTGCGTCCGGGTTTCTCGAGCGACGCGAGGACGGTGGAAGTCGGCGGCCCCGACGTCACGCGGGTCGACGTCACGCTCGCGAAGCAGTGACCGCGCTCAGCTGAGGTTGCGAAGGTTCTTTCCGGGCTTGAAGCGGATCGTCTTTCCCGGCGGGATCTTGACCTCGCGCCCGGTGCGCGGGTTGCGGCCGATTCCCTTCTTGCGCGGTTTCACTTGGAACACCCCGAAGCCGCGGAGCTCGATGCGCTCGCCGCGCTGCATCGCCGTCTTCATCGCCTCGAACACGGCCTCGACCGCTTCGACTGCCTTGACCTTCGTGATCGAAGCGTCCTCCGAGACCCTGTTGATGATGTCGGCCTTGATCATCCGCGAACCCCCGGGGCGGGAAAGGCCTCGGAGTCTACGGAGCGGGACGGGGCGTGTCAAGGCGACAGCCGTTCTAACCCCTTGCCGATCAATAGTTAACTCGCGGGCTCCTCGAACTCGTGCTACGGTTCGCGCGCCGTTTTGAACCCCGCCGCGAGGTCGATGCCGTGAGCCGTCTTCCCGTCGTCGCGATCGTCGGCGCACCGAACGTCGGTAAGAGCACGATCTTCAACCGGCTGACCGGCCGGCGCGACGCCCTCGTCACCGATGAGCCCGGCGTGACCCGCGACCGGATCTACGGCACGGCGAAGGGCGGCGGTGTCCCGTTCCGGGTCGTCGACACCGGCGGCCTTCGCTGGGACGACGTCCCGTTCGGCGCCGAGATCCTCTTGCAGGCCGACGCTGCGCTCGCGGAGGCGGGTCTCGTCCTCTTCGTCGTGGACGCACGTGCGGGAGCGACGGCGCTCGACCTCGAGGTCGCGGGCTTCTTGAGACGGAAGGGAGCCAAGACGCTCCTCGTCGCCAATAAGATCGATGGGCCCGCCCAGGACGCCGCCTTCCACGATCTCCACGCGCTCGGCCTCGGCGAGCCGGTACCGGTCTCCGCGGAGCACGGGCGCGGGTTCGACGAGCTGTGGGACGCGATCGAAGCCCGGCTGCCCGAGCTCCCCGCGGGTGAGGTGGCCGGCGAGGAAGAGGCGCCGATCAAGATCGCCCTCGTCGGCCGGCCGAACGTCGGGAAATCCTCGCTCTTGAACCGGCTCGTCGGCGAGGAGCGGATGCTCGTGAGCGACATCCCGGGAACGACGCGCGACGCCGTCGACACGGCGATCCGTCTCGGCGAGCGGCGCTACGTGCTCGTCGATACGGCCGGCCTCAGACGTAAGGGGCGGGTGCACCAGGTCGCCGAATCGCTGTCGGTCATGCGCGCGCGCCAGGCGATCGAGCGCGCGGACGTGGTCGTCCTCGTCCTCGACGGGAGCGAGCCGATCGCGGCGCAGGACACGCACATCGCGGGCTACGCGGCGGAAGAGTCGAAGCCCGTCGTCGTGGCGGTCAACAAGTGGGACCTGGTCGAGGGACGAGAGGCGAAAGCGAAGGACTGGGAGCGCGAGGTGCGCTCGCGCCTTCGTTTCGTCAAGGAGGTTCCGATCGTCCTGGTGAGCGCGAAGAGCGGCCAGCGCGTGACGAAGATCCTCGATCGCGTCGACGATGTCTTCGCCTCGGCCAGCAAGCGCGTGCCGACGCCCGAGCTCAACCGCTGGCTGCAAGACGAGGCCGCCCGGGAGCGGCGCGCGCCCGCGAAGGGCGGCTCCGTGCGGCTCTTCTACGCGGCGCAGACCGGGATCCGTCCGCCCCGCTTCGTCCTCTTCTGCAACGAGGCGCGCCGGCTCCACTTCTCCTTGAGACGCCACCTCGAGAACAGTCTGCGGGAGCGCTTCGCCTTCGGCGCGTCGCCGCTCCGCCTCACGTTCCGCAGCCGGCGCGAGCGCGAGGCCCGATGAAGGACCCGCTCTCGCGGTTCCTCCGCCTCCTGTGGCGCGCGCTGCGGCAGTTCAACGCCGATCACGGGCCGAACCACGCCGCGGCGGTCGCCTACTTCTCGCTCCTGTCGCTTCCGCCGTTCCTGCTCCTCGCCGGCCGCCTCATCGGCCACCTGCTGCCGGGCACCGCGGGCACCGATGCGGCGCTCGCCGCCGTCGCGTCGTTCCTGCCCACGGAGATCGTGCCGTCGCTCTCGACCGTCGGGCAGAGCCTGAGCCACGGGCGCACGCTCCTCGCCATCGCCGTTCCCGTCCTCCTGTGGGTCGCGAGCCATGCGTTCTCGTCGCTCGAGGTCGCGGTGAACGTCGCGTTCGGGACGACGCCGCTGCGGCGGTTCTGGCTCTCGCGCCTCAAGGCGTTCGCCGGCCTCTCGGGCTGCGTCATCGTGCTCGGAGGAACGGTCGTCGGCGGCCATCTCGCGACCTGGCTCGACATCTACTACACCCGCACCGGCGCGCCGCGGTTTCTCTCTCCGACC
The DNA here is from genome assembly GCA_036275915.1 of Candidatus Polarisedimenticolaceae bacterium. Taxonomy (NCBI): domain Bacteria; kingdom Pseudomonadati; phylum Acidobacteriota; class Candidatus Polarisedimenticolia; order Candidatus Polarisedimenticolales; family Candidatus Polarisedimenticolaceae; species Candidatus Polarisedimenticolaceae bacterium. The sequence continues at coordinate 315,818 of DASUCV010000018.1, forward strand.
GCGCGGATCTTCTCGATCGTCGGGCTCCTCTTCGTCACGTTCGGAGTCTTCGCGCTCTTCTACAAGACGCTGCCGCGCGGGAAGGTGCATTGGAGAGCGGCCGCGAAGGCCGCGCTGATCGCGGTCGTCCTCTGGGAGGGCGCGCGCCAGGTCTTCGGCGGGCTCCTCGCGAAATCGCCGACGTTCGGCCTCCTGAGCGGCGCGCTCGCCGGAGTGGTCGCGTTCCTGGCCTGGATCTACGTCGCCGTCGTCGTCATCATCTACGGTGCGGAGGTCGCCTCGCTCCTGAACGGCAATCGCGGGCCTCTTCCGAGCCGCGCTGGGAGCGGACTCTGAGCTTTTCTTGACCGTGCCGCGCATGGGAACTATGTTCGCGCCGATCCCCGAGGGCAGATCCTAGACGGGGTGTGGGAAAGGGGTGGTCTTCGATGGTCCTGTTCAATTACTCGACGCGCGAGCTCACCGCGAAGATCGTCTATTACGGCCCGGGCCTCTGCGGAAAGACCACCAACCTCCAGTTCATCCACGAGAATCTGCCGGGCGAGGTCCGCGGGAAGATGCTCTCGCTCGCGACGAAGACCGACCGGACGTTGTTCTTCGACTTCCTGCCGATCGATCTCGGCGAGATCCGGGGCATGAAGACGAGGGTGCAGCTCTACACCGTCCCCGGACAGGTCTTCTACAACGAGACGCGCAAGCTCGTGCTGAAGGGCGCCGACGGGATCGTCTTCGTCGCCGACTCGCAAGGGACGATGCTCGGCGCCAACGTCGAGTCGTTCAAGAACCTCGAGGAGAACCTGAAGGCGCACGGCATGAAGCTCGGCGAGATGCCGCACGTCATCCAGTTCAACAAGCGCGATCTCGCGAAGCTCACCGGAATCGAAGACTTGAACGCAGCGCTCAACAAGTACAACGCGCCGTTCTACGAGTCGGTCGCCACGACCGGCATCGGCGTTCAGGACACGCTCAAAGCGATCGTGAAGCTCGTGTTGCTCCATCTCACGCGCAAGTACGATCCGAAGTCGCTGCCTCCGGCGCACGAGACGCCCTCGGCGGCCGTCGCCATGTCTCAGCCTGCGCCGGTGCCGCAGGCCCCGGCACCTGTCCCCACCCCCGCTCCCGCACCCGTTGCGCGCGCGGCCGCCCCGGCGAAGCCCGCGGTCCCCGCACCGCGCAAGGCGCCGAAGGCGGCGCCGGCGATCGCGCGCACGCCGCCGCCCGTCGAGACGATGCCCAAGTTCCAGGAGGCCGAGATCGACGACCTGGTCGGTGAGGTCGGCGAGCACGATGCGCCGCCGATCCCGGAGCCCGCGCCCGTGGCCGCCGCCGCGACGACGGCAGCCGAAGACGGCGTCTGGATGGGGGCCCCGGAGGGCGAGGACACCTTCGCCGGTTCGACCGTCTCCCTCGAGGACCTTCTGTCGCACGAGGCGAAGGCGGCTCCCGAGGCCCCGCCCGCGGCCGATTGGCGTGACAACCCGGCGGCGCGTTCGGGGTTCGAGATCGACCGCGGGTTCGACCCGGAGTGGAAAACCCCCGCGGCTCCGCAGTCCGCCGCATCGCGCGCGCCGCGCACGCCCGTACCCCCCGCAGCGCCGCCCGCGGCCGACGACGACCGGCCGATCGCTCCGTTCCCGATTCCCTCGCCGGGGATCGAAGACGAGAGGGACGAGGATGTCGTCCTCACCGAGGTGGCGAGCAACGACGATCTCTTCAACGATCCGACACTCGACGTCGCGCAGATGGCCGAGGGAGCGATGCGGGAGATCCTGGTTCCCGTGATGCTCGGCGAGGGGCGCCATGCGAAGCGCTTCAAGCTCTCGATCCGCCTGCGGCTCGAACCGGTCGACTGAGCGCGCGGAACCGGCGCGCCGCTTGAGACGGCCTTATCCTCGACGTATGGCCTGGAAGCATCGCTCGTCGATCGCCGTCGTCCTCGCCGCAGGCGCGCTCGCCGCGACCCGCGCCGGGGCCGTCACCGAGCCGCCGCCCGATCCGATCCGCCTCGGCCTCTACGAGTGGATGGCGGTGGCGCCGATCGTCGTCGCCGCAGACGTTCTCGTCGACGACGGCAAGTACATCCAAGCGATGACCCGCGAGCCGATCAAGGGAGCCGTCCCCGCGCGAACGACCCTCTACGTCGACCTCAAGCGGGCCAACCGCGATCGCGCGGTCGGAGTCAAGGCTCTCGATCTCGCGCGGGGCCGTGGCTATCTGCTCCTCCTCGAGGCCGCGCCGCAGAAGGCGTCGGCGCCGAGCCCGCTCTACGATCTCGTGCGCGGAATCTCCGGCGCCCGCGAGATTCCGAAGGAGGCGCCCGGACCGCTGCTCGAGGCCGCCGCGAAGCTCGCGGACATCCAGGAACGAAAGACCGACAGCTTGCTGTGGTCGTCGGTGCCCGAGTTCCTCGAAGATCCGAATCCGGTCCTCGTCGATGCCGCGCTCGAGCTGGTCGTCAAGTTCCGGAAGGAGACTCTCGATCTCCTCCCATCCCTGACACCGCTCCTCGAGTCGCCGCGACCCGACGTCCGTCAGCGCGCGGTGGTCCTCATCGGGCGCGTTCTCGTGCGCCAGGGGGCGGAGGCCGTGCCCGAGCGCAGCACGATCGTCGCGGAGATCACCGGCCGCGCACGGCGCGACGACGACGTCGAGGTTCGCCGCGCCGCGACCGCCGCGATCTCGACCCTCGCCGACGCCGGCGTCGACGAAACGCTGAAAACGATCTCGCACGATGATCCCGATCAGAACGTCAGGTTCGAGGCCGAGAAGGCGCTCTACGAGCGGAAGCTCTCCGGCCGAGGGGGAGGCACCGATTGACCACCAAAGAAACCGTGAACAAGGTCGAGGACGTGGCACCGGCGGCGAAGGCGAAGGGGATGGCCGCCAACCCGTTCCAGAACTTCATGGTGCGCTACGGTGCCGGGGAGCGGATCTTCACCGAAGGTGACCTCGGCACGACGATGTACATCGTGCAGTCGGGTAAGGTCCGTCTGTTCCGCGTCGCGGAAGGGGTCAAGCGCGTCCACGGAACGATGGAGAAGGGAGACTTCTTCGGGGAGATGTCGATCCTCGAGGGCTTGCCCCGGACGATCTCGGCCGAGTCCGTCGAAGACTCGGAGCTGATCGAGATCAACAGCATGACCTTCGACAAGATGATCAAGGGGAACATCGAGATCGCGATCCGCATGCTGCGGAAACTCTCGATCCGTCTCCGCGAGTCGGAGCGCCGCATCGAGACGCTGCAGGCCGACGGCCGCACCGCGGCGGCGTCGCGACCGGTCGCCCCTGTGGCACCGCGGCCCTCGTCCGCGGCGGGGAGCGGCACGCGTCTCGAGGTGGAAGGGGAGGGAACGATCTTCCCCGTGGGCACGCAGGAGACGCTTATCGGCCGCTTCGATCCGGTGACCGAGCTCATGCCCGACGTCGACCTCACCCAGGTCGACCTCAAGCGATCGGTCTCGCGGCGCCATGCGCGGCTCGTGCGCGCGAGCGACGGATTCACGCTGACGGAAGAGGTCGGCGCGCTGAACGGCACCTTCGTGAACGGCACCAAGCTCGTCACCGGACGGCCGCACCCGCTGCAGGACGGCGACAAGGTCAGCTTCGGGATGGTCAAGCTCGTCTTTCGGGCATGAGCGGAGCCCGCGTCGCTGCGGCGACGCTCGCGGCCGTGCTTGCCGCAGCACCGCTCCATGCATCGTCGTCGCCCCCGCTCCCGTACCGCTTGGCGGTGGAGGTGCGGTGGGGCGCCGGCGGGGGGCCGGAGGCGTTCCGCGACGACGTCGCCCGCGCGCTCGCCGATGCCTTCACCGGGCGGTGCTACGCCGCGGCGAGCGCCGGCGCGGACGACCCGTCGGCACCCGCCGATCTCCACCTCGCCGTCTCGCTTTCCGCCCTCAAGGAGCAGCTGCGCTTTCTCGACTCGATCTCGACCTCCTTGGCGCCCGGCGATCCCGCCAAGGAGCTTCGGCGCACGGCGCTCTTCGACGTCAACGTCGACGGAGCGCTGACGACGGCGGGGGCGGCACCCGTTCAGGCCAAGCACTTCGTCGTCAGCGTGTCGCGCCAACCGACGATGCTCGGCGAGGACCCCCAGATCACGGCACGCACGTTCGCCGTCGAGCGGATCGTGGACGAGCTCGGCAAGGCGATGTGCAAGGGGCAGGACAAGCTCGACAAGAAGATCAAGGCGGCGCTCACGCAACCCGCGCGTTGACCCCCGCGCTCGCGGGTGTTACTCTCCGCGAGCGCCCGCACGACCTCCGCGAAGCGTTTCCTCGGTGATGCGATGACGCCAGAGCCACGCCCTCGGATCCTCTCCGGGATGCGGCCCACGGGGCCGTTGCATCTCGGGCATCTCGTCGGTGCGCTCGCGAACTGGGTGCGGCTGCAAGAAACGCACGCGTGCTTCTTCCCGATCGTCGACTGGCACGCGCTGACAACCGACTACGCCGACCCTTCGATGGTGCGGGGCTTCGTGCACGAGGTCGCGCTCGACTGGCTCGCCGCCGGCATCGACCCGGCGCGTGCCGTCGTCTTCGTCCAGTCCGACGTCAAGGAGCACGCCGAGCTCCACCTCCTGCTCTCGATGATCGTCCCGCTCTCGTGGCTCGAGCGGGTGCCGACGTACAAGGAGCAGCAGGAGCAGCTCCGCGAGCGCGACCTCGCCACCTACGGATTCCTCGGCTACCCGCTGCTCCAGGCCGCGGACATCCTCGCGTACCGGCCCATGGGCGTTCCGGTGGGGGACGACCAGGTGCCTCACCTCGAGCTGTGCCGTGAGATCGCACGGCGCTTCAACCATCTCTACGGCGAGGTCTTCCCCGAGCCGCAGGCGCTCCTGACGAAATCACCGCGCCTCCCGGGGACGGACGGCCGCAAAATGTCGAAGTCGTACGGCAACGCGATCTTCCTGAGCGATCCGCCGGACACGGTGAAGACGAAGATCGACGCCATGCTCACCGATCCGGCGCGGACTCACCGCCACATCCCTGGGAATCCGGAGATCTGCCCGGTCTTCGCGTGTCACAAGGTGTTCTCGGCTCCGGACACGGTCGCGTGGGCCGACGCGGGATGCCGCACCGCGGGGATCGGATGCCGCGACTGCAAGGGCCGCCTCAAGGAGCGCGTCGTCGAGGTGATGGCGCCGATCGCCGCCAAGCGCGCCGCGCTCGCCGCCGCACCCGAGCGGATCGACGCCATCCTCGAGGACGGTGCCGGAAAGGCCCGCGCGGCGGCTGGCGAGACGCTGCGCCTCGTGCGCGCGGGGATGGGGTTGGGACGATGAGCGACGACGGCCTCCGCGTCCACGTCGCGGCCTTCGAAGGGCCCCTCGACCTCCTCCTGCACCTCGTGCGCGTCAACGAGGTCGACATCACGAACATCCCGATCGTCGAGATCGCCGCCCAGTACGACACCTACCTCGCGATGATGCGCGAGCTCGATCTCGAGGTCGCCGGCGAGTACCTCGTCATGGCCGCGACGTTGGTCCACATCAAGTCGCGCCTCCTCCTGCCTCCCGATCCCACGCTCCCCGAGGAGGCCACCGAAGACCCACGCGCCGAGCTGACCCGCCAGCTCCTCGAGTACCAGCAGCTCAAGCAGGCGACCGAGAACCTCCAGGCGATCGACAGCGTCCGGAGCCTCATCTGGACGAAGGGCGGATCGGTTCCGGCGGAGTTCGAGGGGGAGGAGCTCCTCTCGGTCGAGCTCTTCGACGTCATCGCGGCGTTCAAGAAGCTGCTCGACCGCCTCGGCGACGACGTCAAGCTCCACCTGAGACGGGACGACGTCTCGGTCGCCGACAAGATCGCGTGGCTCGCGGATCTCCTCCGCGAGGGCACCTCGCTCGATTTCATCGAGACGATCGCGGCGCTGCCGTCGCGGATCGAGCGCATCGCGACGTTCCTCGCCGTGCTCGAGATGGTGCGCCTGCAGATGATCGTCCTGTTCCAGCGCGCGGCCTACGGCGACATCCGCATCGCGCTCCGGCAAGACGCCGCCCCGAGGGAGGAGACATGACCGACCCGACCGTCCAGGCCGAGCCGACCGCCGCTCTCGTCGCGGCGGTCGAAGCGGTGCTCTTCGCCGCCGCCGAGCCGGTGCCGCCGAAGGAGATCGCGGCGGCGTTCGGCGAGACGACGGAAGAAGAGGTGGCCGCGGCCATCGAGGCGCTCCGGCGGCGCTATGCCGACGGCCCCGGCGGCCTCGTCGTGGAGCAGGTGGCCGGCGCCTTCCGTCTCGCGACGAAGCCCGAGGTCGGCGGGCTCGTCCGCCAGTTCTTCCGGCACCGCAACCGCACGCGACTCTCGACGGCCGCCCTCGAGACCCTCGCGATCATCGCGTACCGCCAACCGATGACCCTTCCCGAGATCCAGGCAATGCGCGGCGTCGATCCGGCGGGCGCCGTGAAGAACCTCCTCGAGAAAAAGATGATCCGCATCCTCGGGCGCAAGAAGGTCGTCGGCAACCCGCTCCTGTACGGCACGACGAAGCAGTTCCTCGTGCATTTCGGATTGAACCGTCTCGAGGATCTTCCCTCGCTCGAGGAGTTCGATCAGTTCCTCGGGGCGCTCGAAGAGGGCACCGCGCCCGAAGTCCCGGTCGACGACGCGGAGGAGACCGCCGACATCCGCGGCGCATCCTCCGATTCCGAAGAGGAATGAGCGAGCGGCTGCACAAGGTCCTGGCGCACGCGGGGATCGCCTCGCGGCGCGCGTCCGAGCGGCTGATTCTCGAAGGGCGGGTCACCGTCAACGGCCGGATCGTCTCCGACCTCGGCACGAAGGTCGACCCGGCCGACGACGCCATCAAGGTCGACGGGAAAAGGGTCGCCGCCGAGCCTGCCCAAAAGACCTATCTCCTGCTCCACAAGCCCCGCGGTGTCGTCACCACCATGAGCGACCCCGAGGGCCGTCCGACGGTCGCGGAGCTCCTCCGGGGGATCCGCACCCGGGTGTACCCGGTCGGCCGGCTCGACTACGACAGCGAGGGCCTCCTGCTCTTGACCGACGACGGCGACCTCGCGCGCGACCTCATGCATCCTTCGAGCGGCGTGGAAAAGCGCTACGTGGCCAAAGTCCGCGGTCGCCCCGAGCCGGAGACGCTGCGGCGGTTGGCGCGGGGGATCCCGCTCGACGGCCGCCGCACCGCGCCGGCGCGGCTCAAGCTCTTGCGCCCCGCGGAGAACCCTTGGGTGGAGATCGTCGTCGCCGAAGGGCGGAACCGCCAGGTCCGCCGTATGTTCCAGGCGGTCGGCCACCCCGTCCAGAAGCTTCGGCGGACAGCTTACGGCGGCGTGGAGCTCGGAAGCCTCGCCCCCGGCGCCTTCCGCGCTCTGACCCCCGCCGAGGTCCGCAAGCTCCGTCGCGCCGCCGCCTCCGGATCGGCGTAATTCCCTGACCGGACTCACCTTGACACTCCAGCGGCCGATCTCTACGATGCCGTCTTTGTCGGCCCGGAAATCGGGACCGGCAGCCCGCCGACGGCGGGTACCAACGGGACCGGCGCTTGATCGGATCGAGGGGCGCCGGCCCGATCCAGGAGGATCGATCCCTTCATGAGCATCCAGGAAGAAGACAAGGTCACTGTGAGCGGACACGACGCGATCGAGGACGCCGAAGATTTCGGCAAGGCCCTCGAGGCGTGGGAGAGCGGATTCAAGTCGCTCAAGGAAGGGGACGTCGTCCACGGACGCGTTCTCAAGATCCTCGAGAAAGAGGTCATCGTCGACATCGGATTCAAGTCCGAGGGCGTGATCGACATCGACGAGGTCCGCGGCTACGACGGCGGTCTCACGGTCAAGGTGGGCGACCGGATCGAAGTCCTCCTCGAGCGTACCGAGAACAACGACGGCTACGTGGTCCTCTCGAAAGAGAAGGCCGAGAAGATGAAGGTCTGGGACGACGTCGAGCGCGCGTTCGAGACCGGCGAGCCGGTCATGGGCCGCGTCATCGACCGCATCAAGGGCGGCCTCAAGGTCGACATCGGCGTGCCGGCGTTCCTGCCCGGCTCGCTCGTCGACGTGCGGCCGGTCCGCAATCTCGATGCGCTGCGCGGCCAGGAATTCCGGATGCGCGTCATCAAGGTCAACAAGCGGCGCGGCAACATCGTGCTCTCGCGCAAGGCGGTCCTCGAAGAGGAGAACGCCGAGAAGAAGACGAAGACGCTCACCGAGCTCGAGGAGGGGAAGATCCTCCGCGGCACGGTCAAGAACCTCACCGAGTATGGCGCGTTCATCGACCTCGGCGGGATCGACGGCTTGCTCCACATCACCGATATGGCGTGGGGCCGCATCAACCATCCGTCGGAGAAGTTCCAGATCGGAGACGAGGTCGACGTCGTCGTGCTGAAGTTCGACCGCGAGCGCGAGCGCGTGTCGCTCGGCTTCAAGCAGCTCCAGGACGATCCGTGGGAGACCGCGTCGTCGAAGTATCCGCCGCAGACGCGCATCCGCGGCAAGGTCGTCAGCCTCACCGACTACGGCGCCTTCATCGAGGTCGAAGAAGGGGTCGAAGGCCTCATCCACGTCTCCGAGATGTCCTGGACCAAGCGCGTCAAGCATCCTTCGAAGATTCTGAACGCCGGCGATTGGGTCGAGTGCGTCGTGCTCGACATCGATCAAGAGGGGCGCCGCCTCTCGCTCGGCCTCAAGCAGACCGAGCCGAACCCGTGGGACCTCATCGATACGAAGTACCGTGTCGGCGACGTCATCAAGGGCAAGGTCAGGAACATCACCGACTTCGGCGCGTTCGTCGAGGTCGAAGAAGGCGTCGACGGCCTCGTCCACATCTCCGATCTCTCGTGGACGCGCCGGATCAAGAACCCCGGAGAGGTCCTGAAGAAGGGCGACGACGTCGAGGCGATCATCCTCAAGATCGACTCGGAGAACCAGCGCCTTTCGCTCGGCATCAAGCAGCTTCAGCCGAACGTGATCGAGGACTTCTTCCGCAGCCACGGCGTCGGCGACATTCTCACCGGCCGGATCGTCCGCCTCACCGAGTTCGGCGCGTTCGTCGAGCTCTTCGAGGGGATCGAGGGCCTCGTGCACGTCTCCGAGATGTCGAAGGACCGGATCGAGAAGCCCGAGGAACACTTCGCGGTCGATCAAGAGGTCCGCGTGAAGATCGTCAAGATGGACGCCGCGGACAAGAAGATTGGCCTCTCGATCAAGGCGGCCTTGGACGAGCCCGAGGACAGCTCGCTCTCCTCGTACCAGCAGAGCCAGTCGGGCGACGGCAGCGCGACGCTCGGCGATCTCGTCGGCGGAGACATGCTGCGGCGCGGCACGCCGCGCGACGACGACGGGGGCGCGGATCGCTGAATCGGCGGCGCGAGGAGGGGTGAGCGTGACCAAGGCCGACCTGGTCGAGGAAATCATCCGTGTCGCCGATCTCAGCAAGAAGGACGCCGAGATCGTCGTCCACACGGTCTTCGAGCAGATCATCGAGGCCTTGAAGGGAGACGACAAGATCGAGCTCCGCGGCTTCGGGAGCTTTCGCGTCCGCCGGCGCCGCTCGCGCCAGGGCAGGAACCCCAAGACGGGTGATCGCGTGGACGTTCCGTCCAAGCGCATCCCGTACTTCAAGCCGGGGAAGGAGCTGCGCGACCTGATCAACGGCGAGGACGGCGACGGCGCGGCGCCATGAGCGCGCCCAGGTACTTCATCGAGACCTGGGGCTGCCAGATGAACGTCCTCGACGCCGACAAGATGTCGGGGGCGCTCGAGCGGCACGGCTACCTCCGCGCCGGAAATCTCGAAGATGCCGACGTCGTGCTCCTCAACACATGCTCGATCCGCGAGAAGGCGCAGGAGAAGGTCTTCTCCGAGCTCGGCCGCCTGAAGCCGCTCAAGGCACGTAAGCCCGGTCTCGTCCTCGGCGTCTGCGGCTGCGTCGCGCAGCAAGAGGGCGCCTCGATCTTCGCGCGTGCGCCTCATGTCGATCTCGTCGTCGGGACGCGCGCGACCGCGAGCCTTCCGATCTTCGTCGACCGCCTTCGGGCGGGGGACGAGTCCGCGCGGCATTCCGCCGACACGGAGCTCCGGAACGACTCCATCGATTTCCCCTACGAGCAGATCCGCCGCTCCCCGGCCACGGCAGGGAAGGCGTACGTGACGGTCATCGAGGGATGCAACCACCGTTGCGCCTTCTGCGTCGTTCCGACGACGCGCGGTCGCGAGGTCTGTCGCGACCTCGATGACGTCCTCGCCGAGGTGCGCTCGCTCGCCGGTTCCGGAACGCGCGAGGTCGAGTTCCTCGGTCAGACCGTCAACGCCTATCGCGACGGCCGCGGCCGGACGCTCGCCGATCTCCTCCTGGAGACCCGTCGGGTCGACGGCATCGACCGCATCCGGTTCACGACGTCTCATCCCGCGCAGATGACCGAGCGCCTCATGGACGCGATGGCCGAAGCGCGACCGAAGCTCTGCGCCTACCTCCACCTCCCGGTCCAGTCGGGCTCCTCCGCGGTGCTCGCCGCAATGCGTCGTGGATACGACCGCGAGGGGTACCTCCGCAAGATCGAGGGACTCCGCCGCCGCATGCCCGAGCTCGCGCTCGGAACCGATGTGATCGTCGGCTACCCGGCCGAGAGCGAGGCCGAGTTCGGGGAGACGCTGACGCTCCTGGAAGAGGTCGCCTTCGACACGGTGTATTCGTTCACGTACTCGCCCCGTCCAGGAACCGCCGCCGAAGGTCTCTCCGATCTCCCCGCCGAGGTCAAGTTCGATCGACTCGCACGCCTCCAAGCGCTCCAGAAGGAGATCCAGGAGCGCATCGGCCAACGCTTCGTCGGACGCGAGGTCGAGGTTCTCGTCGAAGGGGAGAACGTCAGGCGGGCGGGCGAATGGTCCGGCCGGTCTGCCGAGCATCGAGTCGTCAACTTCCGCGGCGAGTCGACACCCGGGCGCCTCGAGCGCGTGCGGATCACCCGCGCGACGGCGTTCTCCCTGCGTGGCGAAATCGCCTGCGGGGCTTGACCCCGCCCGGACCGAACGGTAACCTGCGGTCCTTCGGAGCTACGGCATGCCGGTCGAGATGAAGATCAAGGGCCTCATGTTCGATCCCGTCTCCCGGATGCCGATCGTCATCCTGAGAGCGAAGGCGGGCGATAATCTTTTGCCGATCTTCGTCGGCTATTTCGAGGCGAACGCCATCCTGCAGCAGATCGACGGGAGCGTGGCGCCCCGCCCGATGACGCACGATCTCTTGAGCAACATGATCGACGCGCTCAAGGGCAAGGTCGAGCGCATCGTGATCACCGATCTTCGGGACAACACCTTCTTCGCGACGATCCACATCGACCGGGACGGACAGAAGCTCCGCATCGACAGTCGTCCCAGCGATGCGATGGCATTGGCGTTGCGCGTGAAGGCTCCGATCCTCGTCGAGGAAGCCGTCCTCGAGCGGTCCACGGCGTCCGGCGACGCAGGCCAGATCGACGAAGCGGAGCGCCTCCGCCGGTGGCTCGAGAACGTCGATCCCGAGGAGCTCGGCCGCTACGAGATGTAGCGCCTCGCAACCGTCCGGTTGCGAAAGCTTGTGCCGACATTTTGGTCGACTCGCGGTTGACACTCGTCTCTCCGCCTCGTACACTCACGCCGTTTCGAGGCGGTACTAGATCTTGCGTTGGCACTCGAGCGTTCCTCAACATCCTGTGGGCACGTCGAGCCCCATGAAGCCCAGCCTTCCCCAGCGCTGAAGGAGTACGTCCATGGGTGCCATGACCGTCGTCGTCGCCAACCAGAAAGGTGGCGTCGGCAAGACCACGACCGCGATCAACCTCGCCGCAGCTCTCGCGCAGAAGCGCCTCAAAACCCTCCTCATCGATCTCGATCCGCAGGGGAACGCGACCCTCTCGTTCATCGATCCGAACGAGATGCCGTTGACCGCGTACGACCTTCTGGTCGAGCCCGCAGTGACGGCGGAGCAAGTCGTCAGGACCTCGACCAACGAGAACCTCGACGTCATTGGCGCACGCATCTCCCTCGCCAAAGCTGAGGTCAAGCTGGTGGGGGAGTTCGACAGCCATTTCCGGCTCAAGGACAAGCTCGACCCGATCCGCGATCTCTACGACTACGTCGTCATCGATACGCCGCCGACCCTTGGCATCCTCACGGTCAACGCCCTCGTGGCGGCGACGCATCTGCTCGTCCCGATCCAGGCGTCGTACTTCGCCCTCGAGGGAACCGACGATCTCCTCGAGACGTACGAGAAGATCCGTTCGCGGCCGAACCCGACGCTCGAGTTCCTGGGCGTCGTCATCACGCTCCATGACAAGCGCACCGTGCTGGCCCGAGACATCCAGCGGCAGATCCGCGACGTCTTCGGTGAGAAGGTCTTTCGCACGACGATCTCCAAGAGCGTCCGTCTCGAAGAGAGCCCGGCCTACAAGCAGAGCATCTTCACGTTCGCCCCGACGTCTTCGGGTGCGACCGAGTACTACAGTCTTTCGGAGGAGGTGATCTCCCGTGTCTAAGTTCAAGGGGCTGCCACAAGATCGACGGATGCGTCATGACTCGCACTTCGTCGAGGAGATCACGTCCGCTCGGTCCGAGTCGATCGGCCGCCTGATCGACATCGATCGGATCGAGCCGAACCCTCATCAGCCGCGGAAGCAGTTCGGCGACCTCTCCGAGATGGTGTCGTCGATCAAGGAGAAGGGCGTCCTCGAGCCGATCCTGGTCCGGGCGATCGACGGCGGTCGTTTCGAGATCATCGCCGGCGAGCGCCGGTACCAAGCGTCGAAGCTGGCCGGACTCCGGCATGTGCCTGCTATCGAAGTCGATGTCGACAACCGCGGCATGCTCGAGATCTCGCTGATCGAGAACCTCCAGCGGAAGGACCTGACGCCGTTCGAAGAGGCCGCCGCCATCCAGCGCCTCTGCGATCAGTTCCGTTACACGCACGAGGAGATCGCACGCAAGCTCGGGAAGTCGCGGACGGTGATCACCGAGGCCCTCAGCCTCAACCGGATGCCCGAGGCAGTCCAGGAGCGATGTCGGCAGGCCGACATTGAGAGCAAGTCCATGCTCCTCCAGATCGTCCGCCAAGAGACCGAGGAGGCCATGCACCGGCTCGTCGACCGGATCACCGGCGACGGGATGACCCGGGAGGAGGCCCGCCGGTTCAACCGACCGGAAGACGGAGAGGGTCGGCGGACGAAGCGGTTCATCTATCGGTATGCGCCGGACGATGAGACGTTCCAGTTCAGTTTGAGCTTCGCGAAGCCTGAGGTCGATAAGCGGGAGCTGGTGGTCGCGCTCCAGTCGGTTCTCGAGAAGCTCATCAAGGAGCTCCACGAGAGCCCGAACACGCCGGCCGGCAGCCGGCAGGGTGCTCGGCGGACACCGGAAGCCGACGCCTGATATCACTCGTCCTCGGTCTTTGGGCCTCTTCTCTCCTAGTTAGTTGACATAATATGCATTATCGGACATTGGCCCAAAGGCGATAAGGCCTCCTTCCGACCTCTCCTGCTAGACTCGGCGGCTGATGCTCCGCAAGCGTCGAATCACCCTCTACCTGCTCTCGGAGCTGGGTCTTGCGACCCTGGTCGGGATCTCCGTCTGGACTGTCATCCTGATGATGAACGACCTGTTCTTCATCGCGCGCCAGGCGATCCAGAAAGACCTCGGCCTCGACCTCGTCCTTCAGATCCTCGCGCTCAGGATCCCGAACCTCCTGATCCTGGCGATCCCGATCGGGACCCTCCTCGGATCGCTCATCGCGATCGGGCGCCTCTCGGCGGACGGCGAGATCGTGGCGCTCCAGGCGATCGGCCTCGGACCGCGCCAGCTGCTGGGGCCGATGGCGATCCACGGGACGCTCGCGTTCGTGGCGGCCATCTCGATCTACGCCTTCATCCAGCCATGGGCCAGCTACGAAGGCCGCCTGATGCAGGGCAAGATCCTGAACGCCCGGAACGTCAGCACCGAGCTACGTCCACGCGTCTTCTTCGACAAGGTGCCGGGCTACGTCATGTTCGTCGACGAGATCCCACCAGGCACCCAGGGGGTCCTCCAGCGCGTCCTCTTTTACGAGGCAGCTGATCCGAAGGGGTCGCTGGCCGAGAAGCTCATCCTCTCCAAGGACGCCGCGATCGGGCCCTCGGCCGCCCGGGAGGGCGAGATTCGCCTGGTCTTCAAGGACGGCGTTCAGCACACGGTGAAGATCGACGACCCGGACTCCTACCAGGTCTCGCAGTTCCAGGTGCTGTCTCCGCTGCCCCTCGAGCTTCCGGCATGGATGCGCCCGACCGACGAAGTCCCCGGAAAGACGGTCGCGGACATGACCCCCACCGAGCTCCTCCAGGAAACGCGCGACGCACGCAACGAGCCCGACAAGACCCTTCGCACGTATCGGATGCGATGGGCGGCGACCGAGATCCACCGGCGCTTCGCGCTGCCTCTCGCCAGCCTTCTCTTCGCATTGCTCTCCCTACCGCTCGGTGTGTCGCGGGTTCGGAGCGGCAAGGGCGCGGGATTCGCGCTCAGCCTCGGGATCGTCCTCATCTACTACCTGCTCTTCACGGTCGGCCTCGAGCAATCGAAGGACGGCCGACTTCCGGCTTGGATCGGCATGTGGGCGGGTAACTTCGTGATCGCCGTCTGGGTCGTCATCGCCTTCGCGAGGATGAGCCGCCCGTCGCGGCCACCGTTCTGGGCTGGAGTCGTCGAGCGCCTCAAGCGTCTCGTGCCTCACCGCAAGGCGCGGCCCGATCCGGCTCCCCCGTCGCCGTCGCTCCTCGAGGCCGCGGCCGCCGATTTTGGGCCGATTCCGCGGCGCCGACTCTCGGGCCTTCTCGACCGTTACGTCGGGTCGCTCTATCTCCGCACCCTCGGGCTCGCGCTCGCGGCGACGTACCTCATCTTCACGCTCCTCGAGCTGAAGTCGCTGATCGACGCGACGCTCGAGCGCAAGCAGCCGGCGATACTCATCCTTGTCTACCTCAAGTACTTCATCCCAGGGGTCCTCATCTTCGCGCTCCCCTTCGCCGCGATGATCGCCGCGGTCGTTTCCGTCACCGTTCTCGGACGCACGGGCGAGATCACCGCGATGAAGGCGGCGGGCATCAGCGCGCGGCGGATCTGCCTTCCGATCGTGATCCTCACACTCTTCTGCTGCGTCGGCCTTCACCTGGTGCAGGATCGGATCGCGCCGGAGACGAACCGCCGGGCCCAGGCGGTCAAGGACCAGATTCAGGGAAGGAACCCGCGTACCTACGGTTGGACGCCGGGAGGCCGCTGGATGTTCGGGAGCGGCGGCCGCCTCTACCATTACCGGCTCTTCGACCCGGCGAATCTTCGATTCCAAGGACTGTCGGTCTACCGGCTCGATCTGGCGCGAGCACGTGTGTTCGAGCAGTGGTTCTGCGCATCGGCGCAGTGGAACGGTGCGAGCTGGGACGTCACCAAGGGCTGGTACCGCTCGTTCCCCGAGCCAGCGGTCGTCGGAGAGTACAGGCGCTTCGAGGAAGACAAGATCACGAGCTTCGACGGTCCCGAGACGTTCGCGCGGAAGGAGCAAACGCTCGTCGCGAGCGACCTCCCGGAGCAGACCTCGATCGCGGATCTACGCCAGGAGATCGAGATGCTCGCCAAGGGCGGCTACGACACGACGCGCCTCAAGGTCGATCTTTGGCAGAAGACGTCGTCCGTCGTCACTCCGCTCGTGACCGTCATCCTCGGGCTGCCCTTCGCGTTCAAGGTCGGGCGCCGGGGCTCGATGTACGGCGTCGGGGTCGGGCTCATCCTGGCGATCGTCTTCTGGGCGGTCGCCGCGATCTCGAACGCGCTTGGCCTCGAGACAATCCTCGCTCCGTTCCTGTCTGCGTGGGCGCCCGACGTGCTGTTCGCGGTGATCGGAATTTATTTATTACTGTTTATTCCGACTTAATAATTATCACTGTTTTTTAATTTCTTCGATCGCATGGATGATCGCCGGCTGCTTGGCGTCCACCGTCAGCGAGCGCTGCCAGGCGTCGAGGGCGGCGTCACGGTCGCCGAGCCGCGCGTGCGCCTCCCCTAGCGCGTTCAGGATCTCGGTCGAGTCGCCGAGCGTGCGCTCGGCCTGCTCGAGCGCTTGGAGCGCGAGCCCGGGATGGCCTTCCTGAAGCTCCAGGAGCCCTCGCTGGAGCCGCGCCGGGCCCGCCGATTTCGGATCGGCGGTGGCGGCCTCGAGCTCGGTCCTGGCCTTCGCGACGTCGCCCCGCTTCCGCGCGAGCAGCGCCCGGTTGATGTGCGCATCGCCGTATCCAGGGTCGATCGCGAGGGCCCGGCTGAGGAGCGCATCGGCGTCGGCGTCCCGGTTCTCTGCGAGCGCCAAGCCCGCGAGATTGTTCAAGGGCGACGCGTACCCCGGATCCGCGGCGGCAGCGCGCTCCCACGTGGTCGCCGCGGCCCGTGCGTCGCCGGTCGCGTAATAGAGCGACGCAAGATTGTTCAGGACGACCGCGCTCGACGGCGACTTCGCGAGAGCGCGGTCGTAGAGGTCGATCGCGCGAGACGTCTGGCCCCGGTCCTGGTAGAGGAGCGCCAGATTGTTGTACGCGCCCATGAAGTACGGGTCCGCATCGATCGCCGCCAGGTACCACCGCTCGGCCTCGTCACCATGGCGTGCCAGCTTCGCGAGGTTCCCCAGATTGTTGCGGGGCTCCGCCGCGTTGGCATCGGAGCGTGCGGCCGATTCATAGGCGGCTCGCGCCTCGTCGAGGCGTCCTTCCCGCTCGAGAACGATTCCGAGCGAGTTCCTGACCTCCGATGCGCCTGGCTCGCGTGCGAGAACGGCGCGCAGCCGGCGCTCGGCGCTTGCAAGCTCGCCGCTCTCGAGCTCGAGCTGCGCGAGCTGGTGGCCGGCGGCACGCTCCCCTTCGGCGGTCGCCGCTGCGCGCTCGAGCCAAGTCCGCGCCTCGTCCGCATGGCCCGAGAACCGCAGCGCGATCCCCAGGTTGACCCAGAGCGTCGGCTGGTTCGGCTCGTCGGCGATCGCCTTGCGGAAGGCTTCGGCCGCCTCGGCGTACCGCCCGTCGCCGAGGAAGGCGACGCCGCGATTGTTCTCCGTCGTCATCGGCGCCGGCGTCGTGCCGGCCAGGTACCCGAGGCTCTGCAGCTTCTCCCGGAGCTCGCGGGCTTCGTCCCCGCCACCTCCGGGCGCCGAGGGGGCGAGTGGGGGGGGATCGTCCCGCAGCTCGGTCGGATGGGCGGCGAGCCACGACGGCTCCATCGCCGCCGCGAGCACGCGCCCGGGCCAGGAGATCGGAACCGGCTGCCCGAAGAGTGCGAGGACCGTCGGGGCCAGATCGTAGACCGAGACTTCGTCGATCTTGGCGCCGCGGCGGACGCTCGGTCCTCGGACTACGAGGATCCCGAAACGCCGGTGCCAGTCGGCCGCCGCACCGTGACCGATCCGCGAGTCGGTCGTTCGTGGCCGGGTGTCGTCGGATGCGAAACCGTGATCGCTGCAGACGATGACCGTCCAGTCGTCGCGGCCCTCGAGGAGGCGCCCGAGCTGTCGGTCGGCGGTCTCGTAGTAGCGGTCGACGACGGCGTGGAACGACGCGAAGCGGCGCGGGTCGACTCCCGTGAGACGCGGGTCGCGATACGGCATGAACAGATGGCCGACCGTATCGGTGCCCTCGAAGTAAACCGCCTCGAACCGTGCCGCTGGTGTCCGCGAGCGCAGGGCGAGAGCGACGTCGAGGTAGGTGCGACCCGAAGCGAGCACGGTCCGGAAGTCGTCGAGCCGCGCGCGCTCGTCGGCGTCGAACTGCTCCGGCGCCGTCCGCAGACCGTCGAGATAAACCCGAACGTCGCTCCATGGAACGTCCGACGGCGTCACGATCCGCTTGCGCACCTCGTCGTAGAGCTCCGGCGGCCAGGTCTTTCCTTCCGCGCTGCGGGCGTTCGCATCGAAGCCGAAGAGCTGGTAGGCGACTCGGTCGGTGACCATCGCGCCGCGGACGGACGCCGCCGGCCACGTCGCCCACCACCCGGTAACCGCGACCGGCACCCCCGCCTCGGAGAGGAGGTCCCAGACCGCCGGAACCTTTCGGGCGGCGGAGGTGACGGGCTCGCTCGTCCCGGCGGCCGTCGGCGCGAGAAAGTCCATGACGCCGTGGATGCGCGGCTCGACACCGGTCGCGATCGTCGTCCATACCACCG
This sequence comes from Candidatus Polarisedimenticolaceae bacterium, assembly GCA_036275915.1. Classification (NCBI taxonomy): domain Bacteria; kingdom Pseudomonadati; phylum Acidobacteriota; class Candidatus Polarisedimenticolia; order Candidatus Polarisedimenticolales; family Candidatus Polarisedimenticolaceae; species Candidatus Polarisedimenticolaceae bacterium. The sequence goes on from DASUCV010000018.1 coordinate 333,975, forward strand.
GCGACAGCATCGGACTGATCGAGAGCAGCTTCGCGCGGACGCCCTGCTCGATGAGGTGTGCGAGGTGAGGCATACGGCCGGCCGCGATGAGCGGATCGACGATCTCCCAATCGGCGCCGTCGAGCCCGACCACGAGGACGCGGGCGTCCTCGGGGACCGGCGCGACAGGATTCCTCGCTCGCGCGTAGTCCATGCCCGACCACCGCAGTTCCTCGAGCGCCACGCCGCGCTCGTCCAGAGCGTCACGAAGCGATCGTTCGAAGAGCCCCTCGACCGCCGGCGTCGCCGTGCGCCGGCCGGCCGCCTCGTCGAGAACCGGTGCGCCCGCGCGCACCGCCGCGGCGAGGATGTCGTCCAACCGTCCCGGTCCCGCCGCGAGCGCCTGAGCGCGCTCCGGAAGCGCGCGGAGCGTCGCCGTCCCGGTGAGGCCGAATCGCTCACCGGAGGCAGCCGTGAGGCCGAGCTCCGGCCCGGGCAGAGGCAGGGTCACGGCACTTCGCGGCCAGCGCGTGAAGCGTGCGGTGCCGGGTGCGGCCCAGGTGAGATGCGACGCGGCGGCGCGCGCCGTCCCGCCTCCTCCGATGGTCCATACGCCGAACTCGGACCTGGGATCGAGGACGCGGACGCCGCACGCCGCCCACAGCGACGCCGCGAGAGCGAGGACGGCGAGGATCCGGGTCGCCCTTCGGATCACGGCGCCGGCTACGCGCCCTCGCTCCACGACGCGAGATAGCGCTTCTGTTCCGGGCTCAACGTGTCGATGCGGACCCCGAGGCTCTTGAGCTTTAGCGCGGCGACGTGGCGGTCGATCTCGCGCGGCACCGAGAGCACCGAAGGCTCGATCTTGCCCCGCTGCGCGACGAGATACTCGATCGACAGCGCCTGGTTCGCGAAGCTCATGTCCATGATCGTCGCGGGGTGGCCCTCCCCCGCCGCCATGTTGACGAGACGGCCCCCCGCGAGAAGGTGCAGCCGCCGCCCGTCGGCGAGCTCGAACTCCTCGACCATGTCCCGCACGACGCGCCGCTTCACGGCGAGCGCCGCGAGCGCCTCGACGTCGATCTCGACGTTGTAATGCCCCGCGTTGGCGATGAGCGCGCCCTCGGGCATCCGCTTGAAGTGCTCCTCGCCGACGACGCTCTTGCTCCCGGTCGCAGTGACGAAGACCTGCCCGTGCTTTGCGGCCTCCTTCATCGGCTCGACGCGGAACCCGTCCATGCACGCCTCGAGCGCGGCGACCGGGTCGATCTCGCAGACGGTGACGTTCGCGCCGAGCCCGCGTGCGCGGAGCGCGATCCCCTTCCCCACCCAACCGTAGCCCGCGACGACGACCGGCATTCCGGCGAGGAGCACGTTCGTCGCCCGGACGATCCCGTCCATCGTCGATTGCCCGGTACCGTGACGGTTGTCGAAGAGCTGCTTCGTCACGGCGTCGTTGACCGCAACGATCGGATAGCGGAGGCGTCCCCGCGCGGCCATCGAGCGCAGCTTGATCACCCCGGTCGTCGTCTCTTCGGTGCCTCCGGCGACGGCGGGGAGGAGATCGGTCCGGCGGTCGTGGAGGAGCGAGACGAGATCGGCGCCGTCGTCCAGGGTCAGCGTGGGCCGCGTTTCGAGCACCTCGGCGAGATGGGCCGAGCGCGTCGCCGCATCCTCGCCCTTCGCGGCGTGAGTCGGGATCTCGTGACGCTCGTCGAGGGCGGCGGCCACGTCGTCCTGCGTCGAGAGCGGGTTCGAAGCGCAGAGGGCGACGGTGGCGCCGGCCGCACGGAGGGCCAACAGGAGATTCGCGGTCTCCGGCGTCACGTGAAGGCAGGCGGCAACGCGATGGCCCGCGAGGGGCCGGTCGGCGGCGAACCGGTCACGCACCGTCCGCAGCACCGGCATGCTCCGCTCGGCCCACGCGATCCGCCGCATGCCCTCGTCGGCCTGAGGCGGACGCCGGCTCGTCACGCGCGCGCCACGCTCCGGAGCTTCTGGGCCGGAGCGGTCTCCTCCCACGTGAAGCCTGGCTCGCGCCGGCCGAAGTGGCCGTACGCCGCGGTCTGCCGGTAGATCGGCCGGCGCAGGTCGAGGTATTCGATGATCCCGCCGGGTGTCAGGGGGAAGCTGTCACGCACCAGAGCGACGAGACGATCTTCCGGCATCTGCCCCGTGCCGAAGGTGTTCACGAGCACGGAGACCGGGTCCGCGACGCCGATCGCGTAGGCGAGCTGGACTTCCGCGCGGTCGGCGAGCTCCGCGGCCACGATGTTCTTCGCGATGTGGCGCGCCATGTAGCACGCCGAGCGGTCGACCTTCGTCGGGTCTTTCCCCGAGAAGGCGCCGCCGCCGTGGTGTCCCATGCCGCCGTAGGTGTCGACGATGATCTTCCGCCCGGTGAGCCCCGTGTCCCCCTGCGGCCCGCCGGTGACGAAGCGGCCGGTCGGGTTGACCCAGATCTTGGTCTTGCCGTCGAGCAGGTGCGCGGGAATCGTCGGCTTGATGACCGCCTCGCGCACCGCTTCGTCGAGCGCCGCGTTCGTGACCTCGGGGTGGTGCTGCGTCGAGACGACGATCGCGTCGACGCGGGCCGGCTTCCCGTCCCGGTATTCGATCGTGACCTGCGATTTCCCGTCGGGGCGGAAGTGCGGGACGACGTTCTCCTTGCGGCACGTCGCGAGGCGCCGCGTCAGCCCGTGAGCGAGCATGATCGGCATCGGCATCAGCTCGTCGGTCTCGCGGCACGCGTAGCCGAACATCATCCCCTGGTCGCCCGCGCCGCCGGTGTCGACGCCCATCGCGATGTCCCCCGACTGCTCGTCGATCGCGGAGAGCACCGAGCAGCTCGCCGCGTCGAGGCCGTAGGCGGCGTCGGTGTAGCCGATCGACTCGATCGTGCGGCGCGCGAGCTTCTGCAGGTCGACGTATCCGCGCGTCGTGATCTCCCCCGCGACGATGCAGAGCCCCGTCGTGAGGAGCGTCTCGCACGCCACGCGGCCCTTGGGATCGATCGCGAGGATCGCGTCGAGCACGGCGTCCGAGACCTGGTCGGCGACCTTGTCCGGATGACCTTCCGTGACCGATTCCGACGTGAAGAGATGGCGGCTACTCTCGGGCATGCAGGCTCCTCCCCGGCACGAAACCGGCATCGTAGCAGGCCCCGGCCGGGCCCCCAAGCGCTATGACGGGGACGGGCGGCGCGCCGGGGGCTTGGCGCGAAGGCGGACGCGCCCCGTGCCCACGACCCCCTCGAGATCGGCGAGGAGCGCGCGGGACGGTGTGACGCGCAAGCCGGGCTCGGCGCGTACGACGATCCGGAAATCGCTCGGGCGCACGACCTCGACGTAGAGCGCCGCCTCCCCGCGATGAGGCGCCACGGCCGCCCGAAGGCGGGCCAGGAGGTCGTCGTCGATCTCGGCCGCGTCGAGACGCACCTGCACACCGTCGGCGTTGCGCTCGCGCAGATCGTCGAGCGCGCCGACCTCGTCGGCGGTGAGGCGCACGCGCCCGTCGTCCGACTCCACGCGGCCGGTGACGAGCACCGCGCGCCCGTTCTGGAGGAGCGCTTGACACGTATCGAATGTCTTCGGGAACGCGAGCACCTCGATCTGTCCTCCGAGGTCCTCGAGCTGGAACGATCCCCACCACGCGCCCTTCTTCGACTTGCGCTTCTTGAAGTCGGCGATCATCCCGCCGACCGCGACCTCCGTGCCCGACGCCAGCTCGCGGAGGCCGTCGGTCGCGTGCGTCGCGAACTCGGCGAGCACCTCCTTCGAGCTCTCGAGCGGATGGCCGCTGACGTAGAACCCGAGCGTCGCCTTCTCGTGCGCAAGCCGGGTCCTCTCGTCCCAATCGGGAACGTCGGGGAGCGGCGCCTCCGGGGTGTCCGCGGAGCTCGCGCCGTCTCCGCCGCCTCCGAGGAAGAGGCTCCCCTGCCCCGACTCGCGATCGGTGCGGCGCTTCGCCCCCCACTCGAGCGCCGAGTCGACGGCGGCGAAGTTCGCGCTGCGCCTTCCGCCGAGCGTGTCGGCGGCGCCCGATTGAACGAGCGCCTCGAGGACGCGCTTGTTCGCGAGACGCAGGTCGATCTCGGCGGCGAGCTCGAAGATCGACCGGAACGGACGGCTCAAGCGCTCCCGGGCCTCGAGGATCGAGAGGATCGCGCCCTCCCCCACGTTCTTGATCGCGGAGAGCCCGAACCGCACGCGATCGCCGTCGACCGTGAAATCGAGGCTCGACCCGTTGACATCGGGCGGCAGCACGGCGACGCCCATCTCGCGGCACTCGTTGATGTAGTGGACGAGCTTGTCGGTGTTGCCCTTTTCCGTCGTGAGCAGCGCGGCGAGGAAGTGGACGGCGTGGTGCGCCTTGAGCCAGGCGGTGCGATAGGCGACGAGCGCGTACGCCGCGGAGTGCGACTTGTTGAACCCGTACCCCGCGAAGTACTCCATGAGGTCGAAGACCTTGCCCGCGTCCCCTGCCTTGATCTTTCGGTGACTCCCCGAGCGGTGGATGAACTTCTCGCGCTCGGCGGCCATGACCTCTTTCTTCTTCTTGCCCATCGCGCGCCGGAGGATGTCCGCCTCGCCGAGCGAGTAGCCGGCCATCGCCGAGGCGATCTGCATGACCTGCTCCTGGTACACGATGACCCCGTAGGTCTCGCGCAGCACCTCCTCGAGGAGCGGGTGCGGATACTCGACCTTCACCTTGCCGTGGCGGCGCTTGATGAAGTCGTCGATGAGGCCGCCGCCGATCGGACCGGGGCGGTAGAGCGCGTTGATCGCGACGAGGTCCTCGAAGCGGTCGGGCTTCAGGCGCCGGAGGATGTTCTTCATCCCCTCCGACTCGAACTGGAAGATCCCCGACGTGCGCGCCTTGCCGAAGAGCTCGTAGACCGCGGGGTCGTCCAAGGGGAGCGCGTCCATGTCGACCGCCGCCCCCGTCGCCCGGATCGACGTCACCGCGTCCTCGATGAGGGTCAGCGTCTTGAGGCCGAGGAAATCCATCTTGAGGAGGCCGATCTCCTCGATGTCCGACATCGCGAACTGCGTCGTGATCGCATCGTCGGTGCCCCGGTAGAGCGGCGCGAACTCGACGATCGGCTTCGGCGCGATGACGACGCCGGCGGCGTGCGTCGAGGCGTGCCGCACGAGTCCCTCCAGGCGCTGCCCGACGTCGATGAGCTGCTTGACCTGCGGGTCCGACTGGTAGGCCTGCTTGAGCGCCGGCACCTCCTCGAGCGCCTTCGCGATCGTGATCTCCTGGCCCGGCTGCTGCGGGACGAGCTTCGCGATCTTGTCGACCTCGGCGTAGGGGATGTCGAGGCCACGCCCCGCGTCGCGGATGACGGCGCGCGCCGCCATCGTGCCGAACGTGATGATCTGCGCCACGTTCGGACGACCGTACTTCTCCGTGACGTACTCGATGACCCGCTCGCGCTTCCGGAAGCAGAAGTCGATGTCGATGTCGGGGAGCGACACGCGCTCGGGGTTCAAGAAGCGCTCGAAGAGCAGGTCGAACTGCATCGGATCGATGTCTGTGATCCGCATCGCGTAGGCGACGAGCGAGCCCGCGGCCGATCCGCGGCCGGGCCCGACCGGGATGCCGTGCTCGCGCGAGAACCGGATGAAGTCCCACACGATGAGGAAGTACCCGGCGAACCCCATCGCGCGGATCATCTTGATCTCGCGCTCGAGGCGCTCCTCGTACTCCTCGATCGGATGCCGGAGGCGCCCGGCGTCGGCCTCCGCGCGCAGGCGCGGGCGGCGCGCGGCGAACCCCTCTCGTGCGACCGACTCGAAGTAGCCGTCGAGGTCGTAGCCGTCGGGCACCGGGAAATTCGGCAGGTGGTGGGGCTGCTTCTCGAACGCGAAGCGGCAGCGCTCGGCGACAGCGCCCGTGTTGGCGACCGCCTCCGGCACCCACGAGAAGAGCGCGCCCATCTCCGCGCGGGATTTGAGATAGTGCTGCGGCGAGTACCGGATCCGGTCGTGCGCGTGGACGTTCTTTCCGGTCTGGATGCAGACGAGGACGTCGTGGGCGAAGTGATCGCTGGGAAGGAGGTAATGGCAGTCGTTCGTCGCGACGAGCCCGACGCCGAGATCCTTCGCGAGGCGGACGGCGCCGTCGTTGACCTTCGCCTGCTCCTCGATCCCGTGGTCCTGCAGCTCCAGCCAGTACCGCCCCTCGCCGAAGAGATCGCGGAACTCTCCCGCCACCGCGCGCGCCTCGTCGAAGCGGTCGCTGCGGAGGAGCGTCGGGACCTCTCCCGCGAGGCACGCCGAGAGACAGACGAGCCCCTCCGAGTGCGCGCGCAGGAGCTCCTTGTCGATGCGCGGCCGGTAGTAGAACCCCTCCAGGTAGCCGGCGGTCGACAGCTTGATCAGGTTCTTGTAGCCGGTGTAGCTCTCCGCCAGGAGGATGAGGTGGTGGTAGGGCTTCTGCCGTACGGCGCCGGCGGCGGCCCCCTTGTCGTGACGCGAGCCCGGGGCGACGTACGCCTCGACGCCGACGATCGGACGGATTGACTGCTTCGCGGCCTCGCGCGCGAACTCGAGGACGCCGAAGAGGTTTCCGTGATCGGTGATCGCGAGCGCCTCCTGGCCGTCCGCCGCGGCCCGCGCGAGCATCTCGTCCAGGCGCTGCGCACCGTCCAGGAGCGAGTAGGTCGTGTGGTTGTGGAGGTGGACGAACGCGGGCGCCTTCTCGGTCATGGCGCGCTCACTCCCACTCGATCGTCGCCGGCGGCTTGCTCGTGACGTCGTAGACGACACGGTTGACCCCGCGCACCTCGTTGACGATCCGCGACGCCGTGCGCGCGAGCAGGTCGTGCGGCAGCCGCGACCAATCCGCCGTCATGAAATCTTGGGTCGTGACGCAACGGAGCGCGAGGACGTTCTCGTAGGTGCGGTAGTCGCCCATGACGCCGACCGTCTTCACCGGGAGCAGGACCGCGAACGCCTGGCTGACCTCGTCGTAGAGCCCGGCTTCCCGGAGCTCGGCGATGAAGATCGCGTCGGCCTCCTGGAGGATCGCGACGCGGGCCGCGTCGACCGAACCGATGATCCGCACGGCGAGGCCGGGCCCCGGGAACGGGTGGCGGCGCACGAACGCCCGGTCGAGCCCCAGCTCTTCCCCGAGGCGGCGGACCTCGTCCTTGAACAGGTCCTTCAGCGGCTCGACGAGCTTGAGGCGCATCCGCTCGGGGAGGCCCCCCACATTGTGATGCGTCTTGATCGTCGCCGAGGGCCCCTTGACCGAGGCCGACTCGATGCGGTCGGGGTAGATCGTGCCCTGCGCGAGAAAGTCCGCGTCGCCGAGCGCCTTCGCGTGCTCCTCGAACACGTCGATGAACGTCTCGCCGATGATCTTCCGTTTTCGCTCGGGATCCTCGACCCCGTCGAGGCGGGCGAGAAAACGGGATCCCTCCTCGGCGCGATGGACGCTCAAGCGGTACCGCTCGCGGAAATCGCGGACGACCTGATCGGCCTCCCCCTTCCGGAGCATCCCCGTGTCGACGAAGATGCACGTGAGCTTGTCGCCGAGCGCGCGGTGAAGGAGGAGCGCCATCACCGACGAGTCGACGCCGCCCGAGAGCGCGCAGACGACGCGCCCGCCGCCGACGGTCCTCTTCACGTCCTGGATGGCCTCGTCGACGAACGACGCGATCGACCAATCGCCCCGGAGGCCGCAGACATCGAAGAGGAAGTTCCGGAGGACCTCGCCGCCGTGCTCGGTGTGCACGACCTCGGGGTGGAACTGTACGCCGAAGAGCGCCCGCGGCTCGTCCTCGACGACCGCGCAGGGGGCGTTCGCCGACTCGGCGACACACCGGAAGCCCGGTGCGCCCGCACGCACGTGGTCGCCGTGACTCGCCCAGACGCGCTGCCGCGGCGCCAGGCCTCGCATGAGGCGCGAGTCCGGAACGAGGACCTCGATCGTCGCGGGTCCGTACTCGCGCCCCGCGGCCGGCTGCACGTCGCCGCCGAGCGCCTGCATCATGAGCTGCATGCCGTAGCAGATCCCGAGGACCGGAACGCCCATCTCGAAGAGCGCGCGCTCGACCTTCGGCGCCTGCGCGTCGTAAACGGAGTCGGGCCCCCCGGAGAGGATGATCCCCTTCGGCGCGCGGGAGCGGATCGCCTCGAGCCCCGCGTGGAACGGAACGACCTCGCAGTAGACGCCCTGCTCCCGGACCCTCCGCGCGATGAGCTGCGTGTACTGCGACCCGAAATCGAGGATGAGGACGAGCTCGTGCGTTCCGGTCATCGGCTCTTCGCTCCCGTGAGATCGCTCACCAGTGCTTCCAACACCGCCCCCTTGTCGATCCCGCTGCTCTTGAGCGCGCGATCGGCCCGGTAGAGCTTCGCCGGCATCGCCCTGAGCTCGGCCAGGCTGTACCGCGTGAGACCGTCCGCGAGCGCGTCTCGAAAGTACCAGGCGCGCGAGGCGTCGACGACGTCCTTCGGCGCCATCCCACCCTCGCGGAGCGCTTTCGCCCGGAGGAGCGCCCGCGCGCGCGAGGCGAGACCGCCGAGTGCGCGGATCGGCTCGCCGCCCGCGTCGAGCAGCCGGCGGGCGGCGGCGGCCGCGTCTTCGGGGCGTCGGGCGGTCACTGCATCGGCGAGCTCCCAATCCTCGAGGAGGCCCGAGCCCGCGACGAGCGCCCGCGCGGTCGTCGCGTCGAGCGCGGTCGACGCACCGCCGAGGAAGCTCGCCATCTTCTCGATCTCGCCCGCCGCCCGGTGGAGATCCGCGCCGCAGACGTCGAGCACGAGCGCGAGCGCGTCCGGCTCGAGCGCGACCCCGGCCTCACGACCCATCGCTGTGATCGTGTCGGCGACCGCGCGCATCTCGACGTCGCCCGCGGCGCGCCGGAACTCGAGGAGCCGGCCGCTCTCCGCGAGCGCCTTGTGCAGCTTGCGCTTCCGGTCGAGCTTCGGGGCGCGCACGAGGAGGAAGCTCGCCTCGGGCGGCTTCGCGGCGTACGCGACGAGCGGCTCCGGATCGCCCTCGAGGCCCGAGACGTCGCGGAGGAAGACGACACGGCGCGACGCGAACATCCCCGACGAGCGCGCGGCGCCGACGAGCGCCCCGGCGCTGACCGGCGTGTCGCCGAGGATCGAGAGCGCGAAGGCGTCGGCCGGATCGGGCACGAGCTTGGCGAGCAGCGCCGCCTGCGCGCGATCGAGGTGATAGAGATCGTCGCCCGTGAGCACCGTGAGGCCGGGCCGCCAGCCGGAGGCGAGGTCGGTCTCGAGCCGGCGGAGGACCGCACCGCCCCAGGGGCCGGGGTGCGCCCGTGAGAACGCCATCAGAACCCCTCGGTGATCGAGGCCACGAGCGTCTGCGCCGCCCCCTGGGCGAGCGTGTCGAGGGCGAGCGTCTCGAGGTCGAAGTAGTTCACGTCGGTCTGCTGCACGTCGTACTGGTCGCGGAAGACGAGGTTCGACTGGCTCCACAGGAGCTGGCCGGTCGCCAGATTCCTGAGCGACGACCGCAGCACGATCGCCGTCTCGAGGCGCGTCGCACGCCCCTGCGCGTTGAACTGCACGGGGGTCGTCCGGAAGTCGGTGATCACCCCCTCGAGGAGCGCGTTCGCGTCGGCGCGATTGCTCACGACCTTGACGCCGCCGCGGCGCGAGAGCTCGCGCGCCACCGCCTCGGTCGTCCGCACCTCGATCTCGGGCCGGGCGCTCCGGTTCTCGAACGGGGCGACGACGATCGTCTTGATCTCGGGCGGGAGGAACGATCCGGTACCGGAGAGGCGGTAGCCGCACCCCGCCGACGCCACGAGGAGCACGGTGGCGGCAGCCCTCCGGATCATCCCGCCACCACGTTGAGCAGGCGGTCCTGGACGAACACGGTCTTCCTGATCGTCTTGCCGTCGAGGTGCGCCGCGATCCGTTCATCGGCGCGCGCCGCGTCGAGCACGTCGCGCTCCGCGCTTCCGGCCGGCAGCGTGATCTTGCCGCGCACCTTGCCGTTGACCTGAACGACGACGAGCGCTTCGTCCGAGACGAGGAGCGCAGGGTCCGCGACCGGCCACGGGGCGACCGCGACGAACGGAGGATGTCCGAGCGCCTCCCAGAGCTCCTCGGCGACGTGCGGGGCGAACGGGGCGAGCACCTTGGCGATCGTCTCGAACGCTTCCCTGAGCGCCCACGCGGCGGCGCCGTCCGCCGGCTCGTCGGTGACGAGCGGCGTCAACGCGTTCAGGAGCTCCATGATCGCGGCGACCGGCGTGTTCAGGTGCATCCGCGGGCCGAGGTCGTCCGTGATGCGGCGGATCGTCTGATGCGTCTTCCGGCGGAGGTCCGAGGCCGCCGTCCCCGCCGGCTTCGGCGCGTGCACCGGCGGAAGACCGCGGCGGGCCTTCTCGAACGTCCTCCACAGGCGCCCGAGGAAGCGGGCGCAGCCTTCGATCCCCGCGTCCGACCATTCGAGATCGCGCTCCGGGGGTGCCGCGAAGAGCGAGAAGAGGCGCGTCGTGTCCGCGCCGAAGCGCGCGATCATCTGGTCGGGGTCGACGACGTTTCCCTTCGACTTCGACATCTTCGCGCCGTCCTTGATGACCATCCCCTGCGTGAACAACGACGTCACCGGCTCGTCGATCTTCACGAGCCCGAGGTCGCGCATGACCTTGGTCCAGAAGCGCGTGTAGATGAGGTGCATCGTCGCGTGCTCGATGCCGCCGATGTAGAGGTCGACGGGAAACCAGGGCGCCGCCTTGTCCCAGTCGAACGGAAGACGCTCGTTGTCCGGATCGCAGTACCGGAAGTAGTACCAGGACGAGTCGACGAACGTGTCCATCGTGTCGGTCTCGCGCGCGGCGGGGCCGTGACATCGCGGGCACGTCGTGTCGACGAACTCGGGGACGAGCGCCAGCGGCGAGCCGCCGGCGCCGGTGAGCGGCGCGCGCTCGGGCAGGAGGACGGGGAGGTCCTCGTCGGGAACGGGAACGACGCCGTCCTTCGGACAGTGGATCACCGGGATCGGCGTCCCCCAGAAGCGCTGACGCGAGACGCCCCAGTCCTTGAGGCGATACGTCACGGTCGCCTCGCCGAAGCCCTTGGCTTCCGCCTCCGCGACCATGCGGCGGCGCGCTTCGGCGCTCGGGACGCCGTCGACCATGCCGTCTTCCGTGAAGGGGAGCGCCGCCGCGCCGCCGTCTCGCGGCTGCACGACCGCGCGCACCGGAAGGCCGTAGGCCTGGGCGAACGCGAAGTCGCGTTCGTCGTGCGCCGGCACGCTCATGATCGCGCCGGTGCCGACGTCCATGAGGACGAAGTTCGCGACCCAGATCGGGATCCGCTCGCCCGAGAACGGGTTGATCGCATAACGACCCGTGAAGACGCCGAGCTTCTCCGCCGTGTCCGCGAAGCGGTCGACGAGCGAGCGGCCCGCCTGCTCGGCGATGAAGCTCCGCACCGCGTCCGCTTGGCCGGTCCCCTCCGCAAGCGTCCGGGCGGCCGGGTGCTCGAGCGCGAGCGCCAGGTAGGTCGCGCCGTGGATCGTGTCGATCCGCGTCGTGAAGACCTCGATCGGCTCGCTCCCTCCCTCGAGCGCGAACCGGACGCGCGCGCCGTCGCTGCGGCCGATCCAGTTCCTCTGCATCGCGCGGACGCGGTCGGGCCAGCCGTCCAGGGTGTCGATGCCGTCGAGAAGCTCCTGTGCGTACTGCGTGATCCGGAGGAACCACTGCTCGAACTCGCGCCGGGTCACCGGATTGTCGCAGCGCCAGCAGCGGCCGGCGACGACCTGCTCGTTGGCGAGGACGGTCGCGCAGGACGCGCACCAGTTGAGAAGCCGGCGCGCGCGGAACGCGACGCCGCGCTCGAGCATGCGGAGGAACAGCCATTGGTTCCAGCGGTAGTACTCGGGGAGGCAGGTCGCGATCTCCCGCCCCCAGTCGTAGCCGACGCCGAGCCGCTCGAGCTGCCCGCGCATCGTCTCGATGTTCGCGAGCGTCCACGCCCGCGGCTCGGCGCCGTTCTGGATCGCGGCGTTCTCCGCCGGCAGGCCGAACGCGTCCCAGCCGATGACGTGGAGCACCTGCTCGCCGCGCATGCGCCGGAAGCGTGCGATCGCGTCGCCGATCGAATAGTTCCGGACGTGCCCCATGTGGATGCGTCCGGAGGGGTACGGCAGCATCTCGAGATCGTAGAAGCGGGGCCGTCCCGCATCCGGGGCGGCCACACGGAACACCCCGGCCTCGGACCACCGGGCCTGCCACTTCGCTTCGATCCGTTTCGCGTCGTACTCGCTCACGCCGGCTCCTAGGATCGCTCGACCGGCAGATCCCCCCGCTCGATCCGCTTGCGGATCGCGTCGAGGATGCCGTTGACGAACGCGCCCGATTGCTCGCTTCCGTACTTCTTTCCGACCTCGATCGCCTCGTCGAGCACGACGACCGGAGGGGTCTCGGGAAACCGCGCCAGCTCGAAGACCGCCATCCGCAGGATGTTCCGGTCGACGACCGCCATCCTCTCGATGCGCCAGTGCGCCGCGGTCGAGGCGATGATCGCATCGAGGCGCTCGCGATCGCCGATGACGCCGGCCACCAGTTCTTCCGCGAACGCCTTCACGTCGGCCTCCGCGTCGTGCTCACGCCAGAAGTGCGGGTAGACCTCGGCCGGAGTGCCGCCCGCCACGTCGAGCTGAAAGAGCATCTGGAGCGCGCACTCTCGAGCGCGCCGTCTCTGACCCACCCGTGCCCCCGTTGCTCAGGCCAGCCGACGGTAGAGGCTGGCCATCTCGATGGCGGCGAGGGCCGCGTCCCATCCCTTGTTTCCGGCCTTCGAACCCGCCCGCGCCATCGCCTGATCCAGGGTGTCGCACGTGAGGACGCCGAACGCGACCGGTTTGCCCGCGGCGGCCGCGACCGCCGAGAGGCCCTTCGCCGCCTCGGCGGCGATGAGGTCGTAGTGCGACGTCTCGCCCCGGAGAAGGCAGCCGAGCGCGATCACCGCGTCGACGTCTTTCTGGGCCGCCATGCGCGCCGCGGCCTGAGGCAGCTCCCAGGACCCCGGCACCATGACGATCGTCTGGTCTCCGGGCGTGGCCCCGTGACGGACGAGCGCGTCGAGCGCCCCTTCGACGAGCCGTGAGGTGACGACGTCGTTGAACCGCGCGACGACGAGGGCCGTCTTGAGACCCTTGGCGTCGAGCGATCCTTCGAGCTTGCGCATCTCCCGCCTCGCCCTCGCCGGCCCGGAAAAGAGCGAGAAGTATAGCAGCGGGGTCTAATCGAGCGCGGGGAAGCGGGTCAGCTCCTCGAACCGTCGATACCGGCCTTTGATCTCGGCGTCCGTCAAGCGCCGGAGCCGTTCGAGCGAGAAATCCTCGACCTGGTACGAGGCCATCACCGAGCCGACGACCGCGGCGCGACGGAGGTCGAGCGGCGGCGTCGCGCCCTTCGACGCGAGGTAGCCCAGGAACCCGCCCGCGAACGCGTCCCCCGCTCCGGTCGGATCGAGCACGGCCGGGAGGGGAAAACCCGGGAGCGCGAAGGTGAGGTCGCGATCGAAGACGACGACGCCGTGCTCCCCGCGCTTGACGACGACCGTCCGCGGTCCCCACCCGTGGACGATCGCGGCGGCGCGCACGAGGTTCTTCTCGCCGGTCAGGAGGCGCGCCTCCCCGTCGTTGATGAGCAGGACGTCGACCCGCGCGAGCAGCTTCTTCACCGCGTCGGGCTTCGAGTCGATCCAGTAGTTCATCGTGTCGGCGGCGACGAGGCGCGCGCCGCGCGCCTGGTCGAGCACGTCCCACTGCAGATCGGGATCGATGTTCGCGAGGAAGAGGACCGGCGTGTCCCGCCACGCCTCGGGGATCACCGGACGGAAATCCGCGAAGACGTTGAGCTGCGTGTCGAGGGTCTTGGCGACGTTGAGATCGTCGCCGTAGCTGCCGGTCCATCGAAACGTGCGTCCTTTCGCGGTCGCGAGACCCGCGAGGTCGACCTTTCGCTCGTGGAGCGGCGCGCGATGGTCGTCGGTGAAGTCCTCGCCGACGACGGCGACGAGCCTCACGGGTGACCAGAACGAGGCCGAGACCGAGAAGTGCGTCGCCGAGCCGCCGAGGACCTCGACGCCCCGGCCGAACGGGGTCTCGACCGTATCGAATGCGACGGAACCGACGACGAGGATCGACAAGGGGATCTCCTAGCGCGGAACGTAGGCGTCGAGCAGGACGCCGAGGCGCGCCCGCGCGTCCGGCGGAATCGCCGCAGCGGGCGTGATGAGCGCGTGGCGGAGCGCTTCGCCGCACGTGCAGGCGGCGCGCGCGCGCGGCAGCGTCCGCACCGTCTCGTGGAGTACCCGGCCGGCGAGCGCGGCGTTGTCCTTCAGGATCTCGAGGATCGTCCCGACCGAGACGTCGTCCTCGGTCTCGTGCCAGCAGTCGTAGTCGGTGACGAGGGCGAGGGTCGCGTAGCAGATCTCGGCCTCGCGGGCGAGCTTCGCCTCGGTCAGGTTCGTCATGCCGATGACGTCGACGCCCCACGACCGATACAGGCGCGACTCGGCCCTCGTGGAGAACGCCGGGCCCTCCATGCAGAGGTAGGTCCCGCCGTCGTGCGCCGTCGCCCCTGACGACCGCGCCGCGGCGAGGAGTGTCATGCGCGTCTCCGGGCAGACGGGATCGGCGAACCCGACGTGCGCGGCGACCCCCTCGCCGAAGAACGTCGCCTTGCGCCCGCGCGTGCGGTCGATGAACTGATCGGGAACGACGACGTCCCGCGGGTGGATCGTCTCGCGCATCGAGCCGACCGCCGACGCGGACAGGATCCTCGTGACGCCGAGGCTCTTGAGTGCGTAGAGGTTCGCGCGATAGTTGATCTCGCCGGGGAGAAGGCGGTGGTTGCGTCCGTGCCGTGCGAGGAAGGCGACCGGCCGCCCGTCGATCCGCCCGGTCACGATCGTGTCGGACGGCTCGCCGAAGGGGGTGTCGACTCGGATCTCGCTGGGGTCGCCCAGGCCGGCGAGCGCGTAGAGCCCGCTGCCTCCGATGAGGCCGATCTCGGACGGCTCCGTCACGGAGCGCCGACGACGCTCGATGCGAGCGCCTTCACCTCGTTCGGGAGGGCCGCGGGATCGTCGACGCGGCGCGTGGCTCCGCGCCACGACAGCTCGGCGCCCGCCGGACCGCCCTTCCGCGTGCGGATGACGACCCAGCCGTGCGGCACGTCGAGCGCCGAGCGACGGAGCGCGGCTGCGGCGGGATCGCCGTCGGCCCCTTCGATCGTGATGACGAGCGGATCGTTCAGGAGCTCGTCGATCGCCAGGCCCGACTCGATGGCGCGGGCACCGTGGGACGCGAGGTCCCCGGCATAGTTGCCGAGGATCGCGCGCGCCGTGTCGCGGCCGTCCTGGATCTCGCCCAGGGCCTCGAGCCGCACGAGAACGCGTGCGATCCGCGTGTTGTCGGCCATCGGCCGGAACGGCATGTCCATGAGGCCGAACTCGGCGCCGCCGGTCGGAACGTGGTCCCGGTAGCTCGTCTCGGTTCCGGTCTTCATGTTGTTGCGGACGAAGGCGACGATCCCCTTGGCCGCATCGAGATAGCGCGCGTCGCCGGTGGCCTCGTACGCGTCCTCGAAGCCGAAGGCGACGTCGGCCTGGGTGACGAGGAACCGGCCGGCGTCCGGGTCGGGCTCGACGACGTGGTCGGCGCCGCGTCCCGGCTTGACCGAGCGCGTGAGGACCAGGTCGAGAGCGCCGCGTCCCGCGCGCTCGAGAGCCGGATCGCCGAGGATCGCTCCCGTGCGGAGGAGCGCCGCGCCCGCGAGCGCGTTGGGCCCCGCGAGGACGAGCTTGTCGACCTGCGGGGCGTGCGCGGGGTCGCGCGGGGAGGTCGTCCAGTAGGCGCCGCCGTCGAGCGACGTTGGATCCGCGGACTGCGCGTGGTAGAACCCGCCGCCCGGGCGCGCGAGCACCGTGGTCACGAACCGCGCGGTGCCGGCGAGCGCCTCGCGCAGGCCGGGCGCCTCGGCGGTCCGGAGCGCGAAGGTCATCTCGCGCATGAGGTCGGTGTTCGCCGAGAGCATCTTCTCGTACTGGATCGAGCCCCAATCCGGTGCCGCCGCCATGCGATGGAACCCGCCGTCGATCCCGTCGTAGAGCGGGCTCGCGATCATCTTGCCGAGCGTGTTCTTCCCGATCGCGAGGAGCGCCGGCTGCGCGCGGTCCGACCGCACCGCGGCCCACTCGGCGAGGCATTCGATCGCGTACTTCGGCGCGATGCCGAAGCCGCCGTTCTTCTGGTCGGCGTTCCCCAGGATCCACCGGACCAGATCTTCGTTGGCCTTCGGGTCGACCGGTCCGGGCTTGACGTCCTCGAGATCGACACGGTGCTCGTAGATCTGCGACACGCCGCTCAGCACGTTCTGCCACTTCTCGAAGTACTTGCGCCCCTCGTTGAGGTTGAAGAGGAGAGTCTTCGAGTCGACGAAGCCGATGCTGATCGGGAGCGCCAACCCCTTGGGGTTGGCCTGGCTCAGCATCGGCGCTCCGTCGGGGAGGAGGAGCGAGATCGCGGGCCAGTTCCCCGTGCCGTAGCGCGCAAAGATGTCCGGGTGGCGGTCGGCGCGCACCGCGACCGAGATGTAGTCGTGATTCAGGACTCGCAGCGCGACCGGATCGGCGAGCGCCTCCTTCATGATCCGCTGGCCGAACCGGTTCCAGGGCACGGAGACGAAGAGGAAGACCGGCTGGTTGAAGAGGGAGGCACGCTGGAACGTGAGCCCGGTCCAGGGGAGCCAGTAGAGGCGCTCCTCGAGATCCTTCGGGGGCCAGTCCTTGAACGCGGACTGCGCCGGGAGGTTGAGGTCGACCCCTCGGAGATAGAAGGGCACGACGAACTTCGACGGCGGCAACGGCGCGGCCTGGGGGCTTTCCGCGGAAGGAGGAGCCTCCTGCGCGGCGAGCGGGGCGACGGCGAAGCACAATGCGGCGGCGATCGAGACGCTGAGTGCCCGGCTCATCCTGTCTCCGGAAGTGGCAGGCCGAAAAGCGCTCATTATCCCGGCCGGAAGCAGCACCGTCAAGCCGCGCCCATGGCACGCCGGCGCCCTCGTCCTTAACTTCATGGCGTGCCGCCTCTCGCCGCAGCCCTCGCCGGGGGGGCGATCCTCCTCGCCGCCGTCCTCGCGTCGGCCCTCGTTCTGAGGTCGCGCCGGGCCGCTGCCGCCGCGGCCGAGGAAGCCGCGTCACGCGCGTCGGAGCTCGCCGTCCTCCAGGCCCTCGGCCTCGATCTCGCCTCGGCGCGGAGCGCCGGCCAGGCGTTCGCCGCGGTCGATCGCGAGTGCCGCAAGCTCCTCGCCGCCGACGAGGTCGCGCTCGGTCTCGTCCTGGGCGACGGACCGGAGATGACGGTCCACGCCCGCGCCGCGGCCGAGCGGGAGGCGCGCCTCCTCCGCGCGCCGGTCCCGCGCGACCGGCGGCCGTCATCGCGCGACGGGGCGCTCACCGTCCCCCTGGTCTCCGGCGACGCGATCGTCGGGACGCTGACGGTGAAGCTCCGGGCGGGCGGTGCTCACGAGGACCGCGATCTCACCGCTCTGACCGCCCTGTCCGCTCCGGTAGCGCTCGCGGCCCTCGCGCTCCGTGTCCGGCACGAGGCGACCCACGATCCGTTGACGGGACTCGCGCTCGGTGACGTCGTCGCCTCACGGCTGACCGAGGAGCTCGCGCGCGCGGAGCGCCACGGCCAGCGTGTGGCCGTCATCATGGCCGATCTCGACGGCTTCCGTGTCGTCACGGAGCGGTACGGTTCCGACGCCGCCGACCGGTTCCTCGCCGCGGCTGCGGACGCCCTCCGCCGTGAGCTCCGCGCGAGCGACCTCGTGGTCCGTCACCGCGCCGACGCTTTCTGCGTCCTCCTTCCGGCGACAGGCATCCTGGGCGCCGACCGGCTCGCGGAGCGCATGCGCGGCGCGATCGCTCGTCTCCAGGTCGTCCACGGAGACGCGACGCTCCAGGCCACGGCGTCGTTCGGTGTCGCGGCCCATCCCGAGCACGGGGCGACGGCCCGTACGCTCCTTTACCGCGCCGACGCCGCGCTCCACCGGGCGAAGCGCGCGGGGCGAGACCGCGTCGCGATCGCGACCGTCTAGCGCGTCAACGCCCCAGGACCTCGAGCACGCTCCTGCCGGTGCGGCGGGCGAAACCGTCGGAGAGCGACGGCAGCGCGGGCGTTCCGCGGTCGAGGAGGACACGCTCGACGCGCGCCATCGGGACGAAAAGGACCGAGGGAACGATCCCCTCCTCGTTGCGCTCGATCTGCGAGGTCCAGGAATCGAACGACGCGAGGTCGAACCCTTCGATCGTGATTCCGGACGCGTCGCGCTCGCGGAGGATTCCCCAGAGCTTCTCGTGCGGATCGCGCAGGTAGAGCAGCACCGGCTCCCCCGGCGTCACGCCGCGCGCCCGCGCGCTCTCCGGCTTCTCGACGAGCTCGACGAGGACGCCGCCCGCGGCGCGCGGGTGGAGGAAGGCAACCTTGGTCCCGGAGGCGCCGGGACGCGGCGCGTCGTCGAGGAGCGGAACCCCCGCCGCGCGGAGGCGGTCGAGGACCGGCTGGATCGCCTCGACCTGGAAGGTGACGTGGTGGATCCCCTCGCCGCGCTTCTCGACGAACTTCGCGATCGGCGAATCGGGCCGGCTCGCCTCGAGCAGCTCGACGCGCGACTCTCCCGCGGGGAGGAACGCGACGACGACGCCCTCCGTCGGAACGTCCTCCCGGCCCGCCTCGCGCATACCGAGGGCGTCGCGCCAGAAACGGAGGCGCTCCTCGAGGTTCTTCACCGCGATCCCGACGTGGTCGATCGTCAAGCTCATGACGGCTTCCCCTCGCGGAGCAGCCGCTCCGCCGCGGTGTAGGGATCGAGACGGCGCTCGGCGATCTCGCCGACGATCTCGTCGAACCGGCGTCCCTCCGCGCGCACGCCGGCCAGGAACCGGTCGGTGAGGACCCCGAGGAAGCGCATCTCCGCGCGCTCGCGCCGCCGGGCTGCGCGGTGAGCCTCGGGGTCGGACGCGACGAGCCCCATGAGGCCGGTCGCGAGCTCCGGGATGCCTTCCCCCGACAGCGCGATCGTCCTGAAGATCGGAGGCTTCGGCGCCGACGGGTGCGGCGCCAGCGCCATCATCGCCTCGAGATCGGCGGCGACACGGTCGGCTCCCGCGCGGTCCGCCTTGTTGATCACGAAGACGTCGGCGATCTCGAGGATGCCTGCTTTGATCGCCTGGATGTCGTCACCCATGCCGGGAACGAGGACCACCGCGACCAGGTCCGCCGCGCGCGCCACCTCGATCTCGTCCTGACCGACGCCGACGGTCTCGACGATGACCGGGTCGTAGCCGGCGGCATCGAGGAGATCGACCGCGTCGCTCGCCGCGCGGGAGAGGCCGCCCATGTGGCCGCGGCTCGCCATCGAGCGGATGAAGACGCCGGGGTCGGTCGCGTGCCCCTGCATGCGGACCCGGTCGCCGAGGATCGCCCCGCCCGAGTAGGCGCTCGACGGATCGACGGCGACGACGCCGACTCTCTTCCCCTCGGACCGGTACGCGGCGACGAGCCGGTCGACGAGGCTCGACTTCCCCGCGCCCGGCGAGCCGGTGATCCCGACGACCGTCGCGGCTCCCGTGTGCGGGAACAGCTCGCGGAGGATGTCCGCCGAGCCGGCGGCGCCGTCCTCGACGTCGCTGATCGCGCGCGCCAGCGCGCGCACGTCGCCGCCCAGGATGCGCGCGACGATCTCCACTAGATCGCCTTCAGGAGCTCGCGGGCGATGACGAGGCGCTGGATCTCGCTCGTCCCCTCGCCGATCGTGCACAGCTTCATGTCGCGGTAATACTTCTCCGCGGGAAAGTCCTTGACGTAGCCGTAGCCGCCGAAGATCTGGAGCGCGCGGTCCGCGATGTAGACGCCGATCTCCGACGCGTAGAGCTTCGCCATCGACGATTCGAGCGTCGTCTTCTTCCCTTGATCCTTGAGCCACGCGGCGCGGTAGACGAGGAGCGACGCCGCGTCGAGGCGGGTCGCCATCTCGGCGAGCATGTGCTGGATCGCCTGGAACTCCGAGATCGGCTGGCCGAACTGATGCCGCTCCTTCGAGTACTTGATCGCGGCGTCGTACGCGCCGCGCGCCATGCCGAGCGCCAGCGCGGCGATCGAGATGCGCCCGCCGTCCAGGATCTTCATCGCGTCGACGAACCCCTCGCCGGGCACGCCGATCATCGCCTCGTCGGGGACGCGGCAGTCTTCCATGAGGACCTCCGCGGTGTCCGAGGCGCGCAGGCCCATCTTGTTCTCTTTCTTCCCGGGCTTGAATCCCGGCGTCCCCTTCTCGATCGCGAAGGCGGAGATCCCGCGCTTCCCTGCCGACGCGTCGGTGACCGCGAAGACGACAGTGAGGTCGGCGACCGAGCCGTGCGTCGTGAACGTCTTCGAGCCGTTCAGGATCCATCCCCCGCCCGGGGCGCGCTTGGCCGTCGTCTTCGTCCCGCCGGCGTCGCTTCCCGCCGTCGGCTCGGTCAGGCTCCAGGCGCCGATCCATTCGCCGCTCGCGAGCTTCGGGATGTACCGCTGGCGCTGCGCGTCGTTGCCGCAGGCGAACACGTGGTTCGTGCAGAGCGAATTGTGCGCCGCAGCGGAGATGCCGATCGAGCCGTCGACCCGGCTGAGCTCCTCGACGACGATCACGTACTCGACGTAGCCGAGGCCGGCGCCTCCGAGACTCTCGGGGAAGAGCACGCCGTAATACCCCTGCTCGGCCGCCTTCTTCACGATCGCGCGGGGGAACTCCTGCGCCTCGTCGAACGCCATGACGTGCGGGCCGATCTCGGACTCCGCGAACTCGCGCACGGAGCGGCGCAGGAACTCCTGATCTTCGGTGAGCGCGAAATCCACGGGGACCTCCTGGGAAGCGGCGAAGATTATAGCGAGCCGCTCACGATCTCCGAGAAGAGCTCGTTCGACCGCACGCGGCCGGCGCGCGTCAGCCGCACGCGCTCCCCCTCCCAGACGAGGAGGCCCGCCGCTTCTCCGCGCTCCCAGGCGGCGGCGTATCGCGTCCGGAGATCCGCTCCGTAGCGTGCCCCGAGGACCCCCGCGTCGATCCCGTCCGTCGTCCGGAGGCCGAGAAAGATCGCCTCCTCGAGGCGCCTCGTCGCATCGTACGGCTCGCGCCACGCGACGGGCTCCTCGCCGAGGGCGACGGCCCGGATGTAGCCGTCGAGATCGACGCGGTTGCTCCGCCGGACGCCGCCGAGATAACCGTGCGCCCCGAGGCCGAAGCCCACGTAGGGGCGGTCGGTCCAGTACTTGAGGTTGTGGCGCGAGCGGTGCCCTGGGCGCGCGAAGTTCGAGATCTCGTAGATCGCGAGCCCCGCGCCTTCGAGGACGTCGACGGTCGTCTCGTAGACCTCGGCCATGAGATCGTCGCCGGCGAGCACCGTGCGACCGGCCCGCACCGAGCGGCCGAGCGGCGTGTCCTTGTCGGATTCGAGGAGATAGACGGAGACGTGATCGGGCCCCCACCCGGCGACCGCGCGAAGGGTCTCGTCCCAGCGGCCGAGGTCTTCGCCGGGAAGCCCCGCGATGAGGTCGGCCGACACCGAGGCGAGGCCGGTGCGACGAGCCCGGGTGACGGCGTCCCGCGCGTCGGCGGCGTCGTGCGCCCGGCCGGCCTTCGCGAGCACACGATCGTTCAGCGATTGCGTGCCGACGCTGATCCGGTTGACGCCGGCGTCCCGGCAGCCCGCGAGCACGTCGTCGGTGAGCGACTCCGGGTTTCCCTCGAGCGTGATCTCGGCATCGGCCACGAGCGTGAACCGTCCTTCGATCGCTCTCAAGACCCCGGCCACCTGGGCCGGCGACATCCGCGACGGGGTGCCGCCGCCGAAGAAGATGGTGTCGACCTCCCCTGCCGCGTCCGGCTGGCCATCCGCGATCTCGCGGCCGAGCGCGTCCAGGTACGCGGCGATCCGCTCGTCCTGCCCGGCGACGGTGGGAAAGTCGCAGTACGAGCACCGGACCGAGCAGAACGGAAAGTGGACGTAGACCCCGAGGGGCCCGGCGTCAGATGCGCTCGGCGGCATCGTCGGGAATCCACCCGGTGGCGCCGTTCGGCAGCGCGACCTGAAGCCACCCCGGCCTGTCGCCGCGCACCTCGACGGTCGTCCCCTCGTGGAGCGTGAACTGCGAGGTGTTGTTGAGGCCCGGCCCCGCGAGCGCTTCGGCCGTCGGGTGGAGGACGACGGCTCGCCGCGTTCCCGAAAGACGCGTCCACGTCGCCTGCCACGAGAGCGCGACCACGATCGTCGCGAGAACCGCCGCCGAGAGCGCCCACCCCCATGCCGGCGTGAAGCCGCCGCGCCTCGAGGCGCACCAGGTCACGATGCCCGCGACGACCCAGAGCCCCGCGAGGGCGGCGATCGCCTGCGCCCCCGGGCCGATCCGGTCCTGCCAGGCACGCCAGGCCGTGAGCGCGCCGCCCGAGTCCGGGTCCTCGATGACGTCGCGGATACGCGAGCGGGCCAGCGCGAGGTTGCCGAGGACGTCCGGATCCGACGGCGCCAAGCGCCGCGCCCGCTCGTAGTGCAGGATCGCCTCGCCGAGGCGGCCTCGCTTGTACTCGGCGTTCGCGAGGTTGTACTCGAGCCGCGGGTCGTTGAAGCCGTACCGCAAGAGCTCACGGAATCCGTCGGCGGCCTCGTCCCATTTCCCCTGCGCATAGGCCTGGCAGGCACGCTCGAACGCGGCCTCGGGATTCTGCGCGCGCGCCGACGACACGGCGAGGACGAGGGCGAGGAGCAGCCGGCGCGCGATCATGCGATTTCCTCGAGCGCGCGGACGAGCGAGCGCGCCTCGGCGACGAGATCGGTCCGCGCCTGCGGCCGGCCTGCGTCGGGAACGTACCGCGCGAAGTCGCACGACTCGAGGCAGGCGCGGTAGCGCCGCCTGAGATCGGCGGAGACCCCGCGCGCGGCGAGGATCTCCTCGAGCTGGTCGTAGGTGAGCCCCGCCGCCGAGCGGTTCGCGCGGTCCGCGACGTAGTCGACGAGCGCCCCCGCGACCTCCTCGTGGAACGCCGTCGAGGACTCGCCCGCACGCGTGCCGGCGCGATCGAGGCGCTTGGCCGCGGCACGGGCGGCGCGGCGCGCGCGTGCGAAGCCGTGGTCCAGGAGGAAGCGCTCGCGGCGCCGTCCGACGAGGATCCCGATCGGCACGAGGAGGAGGGGCGCCAACGCCGCGACGACGAACCAGCCGGTGCGCTGGACCGGCGCTGCCGCGGTCTCGAGCGGTCCCCGGAGAGCCTTCAGGAACGCGATGTCCTTCGCCGCGGCCTGCACTTCGGACCGTGCGATCCCGACGTCGGGCTGCGCGGCGCCGCGATTGACCGCGATCTCGGGAATCTCGCCGTGCAGCTCCTTGTACGCGCCGGCAACCGGGTCGAAATAGGCGAACACGGGCGCCGGGAGGCGCAGCGTCCCGGGCGCCAGCGGCACGACGACCCACTCCCAGCTCTTCTTCGCGCCGAGGTGCTGGGGTCCCGCGCCCTGGTCCTCGACGACTTTCGGATCGTAGACCTTGACGTCGGGAGGCGCCTCGAGCTTCGGCGGGCCGACGCCCTGGAGCGACCCCGCTCCCTCGACCGTCGCACGCACCGCCACCGCGTCGCCGGCGTTCACGGTCTTGCGGTCGGCGGTCGTCGTGAAGCGGTACGCGCCGACCGCCCCCGTGAACGACGCGGGCCGCCCCGTCTCGGGGAGCGGCTTGACCTCGAGCTTGAGAGCGTTCGATTTCCGGACGAGGTTCGCGAACCGCCCCAGCGAGAAGAACGATCCGAACGGGTCGCGCGACGCGCGGCGGACCTGGACCTGCCCCGTGTACGCCGGGACCGCGAGCGTCCCGCTGCTCGTCGGGACGAGGAGCTTCCGCGCGACCGGGAAGGCGTCGTACCGGCGGTTGTTCATCGTGACGATCGTGTGCTCGCGCTGTGCGTCGACGGGGATGTCCTCGGTCCAGAAGCCGGTCATGGACGGGATGTCCGTCCATCCGAAGCCGCCCAAGGGCGCCGCGGCGTAGAGCGTCATCTCGAGCACGACCGCCTGACCCGCCCATACCGACGTCTGCGACAGCTTGGACTGAAGGAAGACGTCGGAGAGATCGGCGCCCTCGTCCCCCTCGTCGTCGTCGCTCCCGCCGGACGGCGCTCCCGGCCTGCGACCGGCCGGCGGAGCCGGCCCGCTCCGGCCAGGTGCGATCTGGAACTGGAGCGGCTCGGTGCGGTAGCTCGTCCCCCCGACGTTGACGACGAATGCGGGGATCACCGCGGACCCCGTTCCCTTCGGCGTCAGGAAGTAGGTCAGGATGAGCGAGTTCGACGCGTTGATGCGCCCGTTCTCGAACACGTACGACGAGCTGCGTGAGGTCTGCGGACCGCCGGCGACGGCGAGGTTCGTCATCGTCGGAAGGCTCGGCGCGGAGACCTCGGGGATCGAGGAGCCGTCGATCTCGATCTGGAGGCGCACCTCGGTCGTCTCGTAGATCGCGCCGCGCGGGAGGACCGAGGCGCGCACACGGACGTCGTCCGCGCGCGCAGCCGGCAGCGCGAGCGTGACGAGGAGCAGGGCGCCGAGCGCGCGGAGGCTCACCAATCCTTCTCCGGCTTGCGCTCTCCCGGCTTCGTCGCCTGCGCCGCCTGGCGCTTGACGTTCTGCTTCTCCTCGTCGTTCAGGCGGTCGAGGAGCTTGTTCGCCTCGTCCTTGCTCATCTCGCCGGGCTTCGGCTGAGGCTGCGGCTTGTCGCCCTTCTTCTTCTCGTCGCTACTGCCCTTCTTCTGGTCGTCGGGCTTCTGCTTCTCGTCGCCACCGCCCTGCGGCTTCTGCTCCTGATCTTTCTTCTGGTCCTGCTTCTGCTGCTGTTGCTGTTGCTGCTGCTTCTGTTTCTGCTCCTGAAGCGCCCGGAGCGCGAGCTCGAGATTGTGCTTCGCGTCGCCGTCCTGGGGCGCCGCCTTGAGCGCGCGCATGTACGCCTTCACCGCGTCGTCGTACTTCTCGTCCTTGAACAGCGCGTTCCCGAGGTTGTACGCCGCCTTCGGCGCGAGCTCGGGGCCTGCCGCGCCGAGCGCGCGCTCGTACGCTTCCGCGGCGCCGGCCCAGTTCTCCTGCCGGTAGAGGACGTTGCCGAGATCGTAGCGGAGCTGGGGCGCCTCGGGGATGATCGACTGCGCCTTCTGGTAGCTCTCGAGCGCCGCGTCGTTCTTCCCCTGCGTGTAGGCCTTGTTTCCCTGCTCGGTGCGGCGATGCGCCTCGCCCCCGAGGAACGTCGACACGCCGGCGAGGAGGATGAGGGTGACCGGTCGGATCATGACGACCTCCTCTCCGAGATCAAGACTTCCGCGAAGAGCGCCAGGAGCGCGAACGCCAGCGGGATCTGGAACCGCTCGGCCCAACGCGTCTTGAGGACGGTGCCCGCGCCGGTCGCGTCCATCGCCGCGAGCGCCGACGCGATCTCGTCGACCTCGCCGCCGGCGGCGGTCGCCCGGTAGTACTTCCCGCCGCTGTCGAGCGCCAACGTCCGGAGCGGTCTCTCGTCGAGCCGCGTCGTCACGAGCTTGCCCTCCGCATCCTTCTTATACGCGCCCGAGGGTCCGGTCGGAATCGGGGCGCCCTGCTCCGTTCCGGTGCCGATCGCATAGACGACGACGCCCGCTCGCTTCAGCCCGTCGACGATCCCTTCGAGCCCCCCTTCGTGGTCCTCGCCGTCGCTCACGACGACGAGGGCCCGTCCCTTCGCCTCCGACCCCTCGGCGGGCGGGGGGCCGAGCGCGCGGATCCCCTCGCGGATCGCGTCGGCGAGCGCCGTTCCGGGAACCGAGACCGCTTCGACGTCCACTGCATCGAGGAAGAGGCGGACCGCCTCGTGATCGACCGTCAGCGGACAGGCGAGCGCCGGCGCCCCCGCGAAGGTGACAAGGCCGACGCGGTCGCCTTCGGTCCGGTCGATGAGGGTCGAAGCCTCGTGAACCGCGCGCGCGAGGCGCGAAGGGGTGACATCGGCCGCCGCCATGCTGAGCGACGTGTCGAGGACGATGACGGCGTCGATCCCCTTCCGGGAGATCGTCTCGGTCCCCTGCCCCCACTGCGGCCGCGCGGCCGCGAGGATCCCGGCGGTCGCCGCTGCGAGGAGACAGAGCGCCTTCGCCGCCCTGCGGTGGGCGCTCACCGATGCGCCCGCGCGCTCCCCTTGAGCCGCGCCTCCCGCGAACGCAGCGAGGGCGCGACGCCGGAGCGCGGCACCCAGCGCGAAGAGCCCGGCGATGGCCGGCACGGCCAGGAGGGCCCAGAGCAGCTGCGGCTCCGCGAAGCGCATCAGGGGATCCTCCGGAGGCGCGTGCCGGCGAGCAGCAATTCGAGCGCGAGCAGGCCCGCGGCGGGGAGGAGCAAGAAACCGAACTTCTCCGTGTAGAGCATCCGCACGCGGCTCTCGATCTCGGTCCTCTCGAGCCGGTCGATCTCCTGGAACGCCATCTCCATGCCCGACGCATCGGTCGCGCGGAAGTACCGCCCCCCGGTCGACGTCGCGATCTTCTGGAGGAGATCCTCGTCGAGATCGGCGGTCGTGACCTCGTAGTGACGCCCGCCGCGCGGATCGTCGACGAGGCATTGGACCTCGCCGTCCGAGCCGACGCCGACCGTGTAGACCTTCACGCCGAGCGCCTGCGCCGCGGCCGCCGCCGCTTCGGGACCGACCTGGCCCGTGTTGTTCCGTCCGTCGGTGACGAGCACGACCACCTTGCTCTTCGCCTGCGAGGATCGCATCCGGTTGATCGACGTCGCGAGCCCCATGCCGAGCGCCGTGCGGCTCTCACCGATCGGGGCGAAATCCAGCTCGTCCACGAACCGCTGGAGCATCTCGTGATCGAGAGTGAGCGGGCAGCGGGTCGTCGCCACGCTCGCGAAGGCGACGAGCCCGAGCCGGTCGTTCGGCCGGCCCTCGACGAACTTCGCGATGCACGCCTTGGCGACGCCCAGGCGGTTGCGCCGCGGCGTGTCCTCGCAGCGCATCGATCCGGAGATGTCGAGCCCGACGAGGATGTCGACCCCCTTCGACGAAACCGACGTCACCGACGCCCCCGATTGCGGCCGCGCGAGGGCGAAGACGAGGAGCCCGAGGACGAGCCCGCGCAGCCACGGGAGGATGCGCTCGAGCCTCACCCACGGGCTGATGGGAAGCCGCGCGATCCCCTCGACGTCGGGGAAAGCGATCCGCGGCCCGCCGCGACGGAGGCGGCGCAGGAGCACCCAGACCGCGACCGCCGCGAGCGGCAGCGCGGCGAGCGCCCACGGCATCGCGATGCGGGTCACGACGCCGGTCCTGCCGGCGCGGGCTCGGGTAGGGCGGCCGGCTTCGTGAGATCGACGAGACGGTAGGCCTCCTCGACGGCGGCGCGGCACTCGGCCGCCCCCGCGGGCTCGCGGGCGAACTTGACCCGGTCGGACGAGTCGAGGAGTGCGCGCGCGAGCGTCGAGGCTTCCATCGGAGCCCCTGCGAGCTTGAGGGCCGGCAGGACCTCGGACGTCGTCCGCTCCATCAGCTCGATCCGGTAGCGGCCCTCGAGGTAGAGCTTCACGATGCGCGTCAGCTCGTCATAGAAGAGTCCGATCTGCCCTTCCTCCGCGAGGCGCCGTGCGAGCAGGCGCTCGAGCTCCTCGTAGACCCACACGTGCGGCGGCAGCTTGCGGAACGGATCGACGGCGGCGGGGACCGCCGCAAGCTTCGCGGCGTACCGCCGCCAGAGCCACCACGCGATCCCCGCGCCCACGAGGAGGAGCGCCAGCGCCGCGAGCGCGGCCTTCAGCGGGCCCCAGTCGGCGGGAATGCTGGCGGGGGGCTTGAGGTCGGCGAGCTCCTTCGCCTTGGGGTCGGCCGGGGCCACCGTGCCCTCGATGGTGACGTCGACCGGCTCGGTCACGGCGACGGCACCCGCGCTCCCCACGGCGACGCGGACCTCGGGGATCGTCGCCTTCCCGAGCTGGTAGATCGCGATCGACCCCGCCCACGTCCGGACCGCGCTCCCGGGCGCCGCCGGCTGCCACGCACCGGAGAGAACCTGGGCGGGCCCCCACTCGGTCGGAAGCGCGGAGACGTCGACGGTGCCGTCGCTTCCGGGGTCGACCGTGAGGCGGACCGGGATCGCGTCACCCAGCTTCGCGGTCTTCGCCGCGATCTCGAGGTGCGCCGACGAGGCGAGCGCGGGCGGGGCCGCCAGGAGCGCGAGGAGCACGAGACGTCGCATCTCAGCCCCCCGCGCGCGTGGCACGTCGCGCGCGCTCGCGGAAGAAGCCGACGAGCTGCCGGTCGTAATCGGTCCCGGTCGACAGCTCGAGGAGGTCGGTCCCGGCGCGCTTGATCGCGGAGCGCATCTGCTCGCGCTCTCTCTGCCGCCTCTCGGCGTAGAGGCGCCTTACCGCGGTGCTGCCGGTGTCGATGAGGACGGGACGGCCGGTCTCGGCATCTTGGACCGCGACGAGGCCGATCCGCGGCAGCGTCTCCTCGCGCGGGTCGGAGATCGAGATCGCGACCATGTCGTGCTTGAGGTTCGCCGCCCGGAGCGAGGTTTCGTAACCCTGCGCCTGGAAGTCCGAGAGCAGGAAGACGACCGACCGCTTGGAGACGACCCGGCGCAGGACCTCGAGCGCGCCCTTGAGATCGGTCCCCCGCCCCTCGGTCTCGAAGGCGAGCAGCTCGCGCAGCACGCGCAGGCCGTGATCGCGCCCCTTCCGCGGGGGCACGAAGCGCTCGACGCGATCGGTGAAGAGGATGAGGCCGACGCGGTCGTTGTTCCGGATCGCCGAGAAGGCGAGGAGCGCGCTGATCTCGGCCGCCGTCTCGAGCTTCGTCGCGACCGACGTCCCGAAGCGCCCCGAAGCCGACGCGTCGACGACGAGCATGACGGTCAGCTCCCGCTCCTCGGTGAACTTCTTGACGAACGGATGCCCCATCTTCGCGGAGACGTTCCAGTCGATCGTGCGGACGTCGTCGCCCGGCTCGTACTCGCGCACCTCGGCGAACTCGACGCCGCGCCCCCGAAACACCGAGTGGTAGGACCCGGCGAGGCTCTCGTCGACCAGGCGCCGCGTGCGGATCTCGAGGCGGCGCACCTTGCGGAGCACCTCCCGAGCGGTCACGGCACCTCGACGGCGTCGAAGACCCGCTGGACGACCTCGTCCGCGGTGACCGACTCGGCCTCGGCCTCGAACGAGAGGATGAGGCGATGGCGGAGCACGTCGTGCCCGATCGCCTTCACGTCCTCCGGCGAGACGAATCCGCGCCCTCGGAGAAACGCGTGGGCGCGCGAGGCGGCGAGGAGGGCGAGCGTCGCGCGGGGCGAAGCCCCGAACTGGACGAGCCCCTCGAGGTCGAGCTTGAACTCCTTCGGCCGGCGCGTCGCCTGGACGAGACGGACGGCGTAGTCCTTGACGCGATCGTCGACGTAGATGGCGAACATCGCCTGGCGCGCGCGCTCGAGATCGTCGAGCGTCACCACGGGGTTGATCGTGGGGACTTCCGCCGCCGACATCCGGTCGAGGATCTGCCGCTCCTCCTCCGCGCTCGGATAGTCGAGCTTGATCTTGAGGAGGAAGCGATCGACCTGCGCCTCGGGGAGAGGGTAGGTTCCCTCCTGCTCGATCGGGTTCTGGGTCGCGAGCACGAGGAACGGCGTCGGCAACGGGTAGGTCGTGTCGCCGATCGTCACTTGCCGCTCCTGCATCGCCTCGAGGAGAGCGCTCTGCACCTTGGCGGGCGCCCGGTTCACCTCGTCGGCAAGGACGAAGTTCGTGAAGAGCGGCCCCTTGCGCGGGACGAACGTGCCGTCCTTCTGGTGGTAGATGAGGGTGCCCGTGAGATCGGCCGGAAGGAGGTCCGGCGTGAACTGGATCCGCTGGAACCCGCCGTGGACCGCGGAGGCGAGCGAGCGGACCGCGAGCGTCTTCGCGAGCCCCGGCACCCCTTCGAGGAGCAGGTGCCCCCGCGTGAGGAGGCCGATGACCATGCGCTCGAGGAGGTACTTCTGGCCGACGATCACCCGGCGCACCTCGGTGAGGAGCGCTTCCAGGACGACCGCTTCCCTTTGGACCCTGTCTTGGACCGACTGCACCGTCTCGCTCATGCCAGCTCCCGCTTCATCTCGACGTTCGACGCCCCAGGGACCGAAAAGTCGACGAAGGATTGTAGAAACGCTCGTCCGGGGTGTCAAAAAGGCTGCTCCCCCGCTGGCCTTCCCGAGTGCCGGAAACCATATTCCGGCGCGGGGTTCCTACGCTCGGGGGGTCGCTCGTGCAGAAGAAACTCGCGGCATCGTTCCTTCTCGTCACCTTCCTGTGCACGCTGGTGGCGGTCGTCGTCCCGCGGTTCCAAGAGGACGCGGTCTGGGCGACGGCCCTCGTCGTATGCCTCGACATGGCGATCGGGCTCGGGGGGGCGTGGCTCGTGTCGTGGCTCGTGGTGCGGCGGATCAAGGCGCTCGCCGCCGCCACCACCGTCATCAGCCGCGGCGACCTGACCCAGGTCGTCTCGATCGACGGCGCCGACGAGACCGCCGAGCTCGCGCGCTCGTTCAGCACGATGCTCGCGAACCTCCTCACCGTCCTCAAGGAGGTGCGCGCCACCGCGGAGCGCATCCACGACTCCGCCGCGTCGCTCTCGACGACCTCCGAGAGCGTCGACGCCGCCACCGAGGGGATCGCGGAGGCGACGCGCACGATCGCCCAGGGCGCCGACCGCCAGGCGGAAGACGTCACGCGCACCTCGGCGCTCACACGCGATCTCAACGGAGCGGTCGATCGCGTGGCCGACGCGGCGAAAGCGGTTCACACCGCCGCCGAGAACGCCGCCGAGCGCGCGCACGCCGGCTCCGCGGCCGCGCGCCGCGCCGCGGACGGCATCGTCGAGGTCTCCCGCGCGGTCGACGCGTCGGCGAACGCCGTGGACGGATTCCAGGGCCGCGCCGACGAGATCGGCAAGATCGTCACCTTCATCGTCTCGCTCGCGGAACAGACGCATCTCCTCGCGATCAACGCCACGATCGAAGCGTCGCGCGCGGGGGAAGAGGCGCGCGGCTTCGCCGTGGTCGCCGAGGAGGTCCGGCGTCTCGCCGACCACGTCCGTGGCTTCGCCGACCAGATCTCGTCGGTCGCCGACGAGATCCGCGGCGGGTCGCATACGATCGCGACGAGCATCCGCGACAGCGCGCGCGCGGCGGGCGAAGCCCGCGCCCTCGTCGACCGGGCCTCCGCGGCCTTCGACGGCGTCCTCGAGGCGACGCGCGGGACGACCGAGCGCGCCCGGGCGATCGACCGGAGCGCCGAGGAGCAGCGGTCGCTCGCGCGCCAGCTCGACGAGGCCCAGAAGCGGATCGTCGACGTCGCGCGGGACAACGCGCGCAGCAGCGTCGAGACCTCGGCGGCGACGTCGGGCCAGTCGATCTCGGTTCAGGCCCTCTCGAGCTCGGCCCGAGATCTGGCGCGGACCTCGGATCAGCTCAAGGAGCTCCTCGCGACCTTCCGCCTGCGCGATTGACGATGGACCTGCTGTTCTTCCACCTCGACTCCGGCCCGTACGCGCTCCGGCTCGATGCGGTCGCGGAGGTCGTCCGGTCCGGGACGCTCCACCCGGTGCCGCTCGCCGGCCCCGCCGTCCGCGGCCTCGCCGAGCGCCGTGGCCGGCCCCTGGCCGTCATCGACCTGCCGCGGGTCCTCGACGATCGCTCGCCGGAGATCCCGGGCGCCCACCTCGTGCGTCTCGCGCCCCCGCTCGAGGGAACCGCGCTGTGGATTCCGGCCGAGGTGTTCTCGGGCTCCGGGCACGTCGACGGGGACGCGGCGTCCGATCTCCCGCACGTCTTCATCGACGGCCGTCTCCACGTCCTCCTCGAGCCCGAGGCGCTCGTCCGCCGCGCGGCGGTCGGTCTCTGATGGACCTCTCGCGCTACCTCGAGCTGTTCGTCCAGGAATCGCGCGAGCATCTCTCCGCCGCTTACGCGCTCGCCTCCGTGGCCGAGCAGGCGCAGGCGGCGCCCGTCGACGACGCGATCCGCGACATCTTCCGCCACGTCCACTCGGTCAAGGGGATGGCCGCCTCGATGGGCTTTCCGGCGATGAGCGCTCTCGCGCACGACACCGAGTCGCTCATGGACCGCCTGCGCGACCACCGGATCGCGGCCCCTCCCTCGACGACACGCCTCCTCATGGCGTCGCTCTCGTGCCTCGAGCGGATGGCCGAGCGCGCCGGAAGGAACGACGACGTCGACGACGGCGAGCGCGTCTCGATCCAGGCGGGCCTGCGCGAGATCCTCGCCGCGGGCGGCGAGACCGAGGCCCCCGTCCCCCTCGTGAGGCGCCGGACCGCGGAGACCGTCTCTCACGTCAACGTCGCCGTCATCGTGCGGCGCGACCGCTCGTTCCCCGCGGTCCGCGCGGCGATCGTCCTCGGGCACCTCGGCAAGCTCGGCCGCATCGTGCGCACGGAGCCGCCGATGGCCGCGCTCCGGACCGGCCGGTTCGACGGCCGCCTGCTCGTGACCCTGCGCATCGGCGAGGAGGCGCGCACCATCGCGGGGAAGATCGCCGCGATCGACGAGATCGAGACGTTCACGCTCGTCCCGGTCGAGATCGACGAGCCCAGGGTCGATCTCCGTCCGCCCTCACCTTCGCTCCGGATCCCCGCGACGCGGATCGACGCGCTCCTCGAGGACGTGCTCGAGCTGATGTCGTCGCTCGGACGTATCGAGGCGCGCGGCGGCGGAACTCCGGGGTCGCCCGATGCGCGCGAGGGCGAGACCGCGCGGCGTCTCGCGCGCGGGCTCTACGACGCGCTCGTCGAGCTGCGGCTCGTGCCGTTCGAGACCGTGACGCAGCGCCTCGTGCGCGCGGTCGACGAGCTCGAGCACCGCCTCGGCAAGAACGTCGTCCTCGAGGTCCAGGGCCAGGAGGTCCGGATCGACCGGAGCCTCCTCGAGCAGATCACCGATCCCCTGCTGCACATGGTCCGGAATGCGGTCGACCACGGCATCGAGCCGCAGGCCGTCCGCGAGAAGGCGCGCAAGCCTGCCGCCGGTCGTCTCGCCGTCCGCCTCGTGCGCGAGGCGGCGCGCGTCACCCTCGTCGTCGAGGACGACGGAGCCGGCCTCGATCCGCGCCGCCTCAAGCAGGCGGCGATCGAGCGCGGCCTCCTCACGCCCGGCGAGGCGGTCAGGATGGACGACGCGCGCGCCCTCGAGATGATCACCCTCCCGGGATTCACGACCGCCGAGCGCACCACCGAGATCTCCGGCCGCGGCGTCGGCATGGACGTCGTCAAGAGCACCGTCGAGGCGCTCGGCGGAACCCTCCGGATCTCGTCGGCGCCGGGCCGCGGGACGAGATTCGAGGTCACGCTCCCCTCGTCCGTCGCGCTGGTCCAGGCGTATCTGGTGCGCGCCGGCGGGGCCGTCTTCGCGGTCCCGCTCGCCTCGATCGCGCGCATGGCTCCGATGGACGACCAGAGCACCGCATGGCGCGACGGCCGCCGCTTCTGGAGCGTCGGTGCGAGCGACGTCCCGGTGCGCTCCCTCGCGGCGGTCCTCGGCCTCGACGCTCCGAAGACGGCGAGGGACGGCATGGCGCTCGTCGTCGAAGCCGACGACGGTCCGTCGGGGATCGAGGTCGACGAGGTGGTCGAGCGCTGCGAGCTGGTCGTGCGCCCGCTTCCCGCGCCCCTGGCCGGCCTCAGGGCCTATTCAGGGGCCGCCGTCCTCGACGACGGCACGATCGTCCTGGTCCTGGATCCGGCGCGTCTTCCGCGCCTGTGATTCAGCGGGGTGCCGCCGCCAGGTGCCGCTGGATCAGCCCGCGGAGCGACTCCTTCGGCTGCGAGCCGATCGTCTGATCGACGAGGCGTCCGTCCTTGAAGACGAGCAGGGTGGGGATGTTGCGGATGCCGAAGCGCGCGGAAAGGTCGCCGTTCTCGTCGACGTTGACCTTCGCGATCGTGACCTGGCCGGCCATCTCGGCGGCGAGCTGCTCGAGCGAGGGTGCGATCGCCTTGCACGGTCCGCACCAGGAGGCCCAGAAATCGACGAGGACCGGTCCGTTCGCGTTCTTGATGGCTTCGTCGAACGAGTCGTCGGTAAGATGCACGACCTGAGAGCTTTCCATGCGAACTCCTTCACTCCGTGCGCCGTCAGCAATCTAGCACGCGCCGACAAGCGCCCCGGGCGCGGCGGCGCTTCGGCCAGCACTTCCTGGCCGACCGCTCCGCGATCGCGCGGATCGTCGCGAGCCTGGGGCCGATCGAGGGGGTCGCGGTCGTCGAGATCGGGCCCGGGCGCGGTGCGCTCACCGAGGCGCTGCTCGCGGAAGGAGCGCGCGTCGTCGCGATCGAGATCGATCGCGACCTCGCCCGCGCCCTCGCGGACGCCCACGCCGATCCTCCGCTCCGCGTGATCGCCGCCGACGTCCTCGAGGTGCCGCTCGCGTCGCTCGGCCGCGACCTCCTCGTCGTCGGCAACCTGCCCTACAACGTCTCGAAGCCGGTCGCGATGAAGCTCTGCGAGGAGCAGGGCGCGGTGGCGCGCGCGGTCCTCATGTTCCAGCGCGAGGTCGCCGACCGTCTGACCGCGGCCTGCGACACCGGCGCCTACGGTCCGCTCACCGTCCTCGCCGGCCTCATTTTCCGGATCGAGCGCCTCTTCGACCTTCGCCCCGGTGCCTTCCGGCCGCCGCCCGAGGTGACCTCGACCGTGACCCGCTGGACGCGCCGCGACGATGCGTTGGCCGCGGCGCTCGTCCCGGCGCTCAAGACGACGCTCAAGATCGCCTTCGCGCGGCGGCGGCAGACGCTCCAGAAGAACCTGCGCGCCGGCCTTCACGTGGACGAGCGCCGGGCGGCCTCGTGGCTCGAGGAGGCCGGGCTCGACGGGAGCGTGCGTGCGGAGGCGGTTCCGCCCGACGGGTTCCTGCGGCTGGCCGCGGTGCTGCCGTCCTGACGGTATAATTCAGCGGCGAACCCCGAGTTGCGGAGGCCCCGTGTCGCGTCCGCGCGCGCTCGAGATCATCCCACTGGGCGGTCTCGGCGAATTCGGCATGAACCTCATGGTCTACCGGTACGGCCGCGACTGTGTCGTCGTCGATGCCGGCATGATGTTCCCCGGCGCCGAGCACCTCGGCGTCGACGTCGTCGTGCCGAACATGGAGTTCCTGGACGATTGCGGCACCGTCCACGCCGTCCTCCTCACCCACGGCCACGAAGATCACATCGGCGCCCTGCCCTACCTCCTCGCGCGCCGTGAGGTGCCCGTCTACGGCGCCCCGTACACGCTCGGGCTCGTCCGCGGCCGCCTCGCGGAGCACGATCTCGGCCGCGCGCGCCTCCAGCCGTTCCCGCCGTCCGGCAACCCGCTCGTGCTCGGACCGTTCTCGGTCGAGACCCTGCCGGTCTCGCACTCGATCCCGCAGTCGGCGATGCTGATCCTGAGGACGCCGGTCGGCACGATTGTCCACACCGCCGACTTCAAGCTCGACCCGTACCCCCTCAAGGGGCCGGGGACCGACCTCGTCCGTCTCGCACGCCTCGGCGAGGAGG
Source organism: Candidatus Polarisedimenticolaceae bacterium (assembly GCA_036275915.1). Classification (NCBI taxonomy): domain Bacteria; kingdom Pseudomonadati; phylum Acidobacteriota; class Candidatus Polarisedimenticolia; order Candidatus Polarisedimenticolales; family Candidatus Polarisedimenticolaceae; species Candidatus Polarisedimenticolaceae bacterium. The sequence goes on from DASUCV010000018.1 coordinate 369,591, forward strand.
GCGTGCTGGCGCTCCTGTCGGACAGCACGAACGCCGACCGCCCGGGGTTCACGCCGGGCGAGCGCACGGTCGGCCCCGCGCTCGACCGCGCGATCGCGGGCGCGCCGGGGCGCATCCTCGTGACGACCTTTTCGAGCAACATCGACCGCATCCAACAGATCGTCGACATCGCGCGCGCCCGCGGGCGGTCGGTCGCCATCGTCGGCGCATCGATGGAATTCCACACGGAGATCGCCGAGCACCTCGGCTTGCTCCGCATCCCCCCGGGCATCCGCGTCGCCGCCGAGACGGCGATGGGGCTGGCCCCCGAGCGGGCACTCTTCCTCGTCACCGGCTCGCAGGGGGAGCCGACCTCCGCGCTCGCGCGGATCGCCGTCGACAAGCACCGCGACGTCGTCCTCTCCGCCGGCGACCTCGTGCTGCACTCCGCGCGCTCGATCCCCGGCAACGAGAAGCCGATCGCGCGCATGACGAACCACCTGCTGCGTCGCGGGGCCACGGTCGTCACGGGGTCCGACGCGCCCATCCACGTCTCGGGCCACCCTTGCCGCGACGAGCTGCGCCTCCTCATCCACCTCCTGCGTCCGCGCTTCCTCCTCCCGATCCACGGCGAATACCGCCAGCTCGCCGCGCACGCCGCCGTCGGCCGGGCGTGCGGCCTCGCCGACGAAGGCGTCGTGCTCGCGGACACGGGAGACCTCCTCGAGCTGACGCCCGAGTCCCTCCGCCGCGCCGGCCGCGTCCCCGTGGGCCAGGTCTTCATCGACGGCACGCAGGACCAGATCGACGTCGCCATGCTGCGCGACCGGCGGCAGATCGCCGGCGACGGCATCGTCGTCGCGGTCGTGGCGGTGCACCGCGGCACCGGGCGGGTCGACGGTCCGGCCGAGATCGCGAGCCGGGGCTTCGTCTCGGACGCCGAGGAGGAGGAGCTGCTGCGCGAGGCGCGCTCCGCGGTCGCCGCCGCCCTCGCCGAAACCTCGGAGGAGGAGCGCGCCGACGAGGGGCTGCTCAAGGCGAAGATCCAGGCAGGCCTCCGGCGGTTCCTCAGGAAGCGCACGCAGAAGCGCCCACTCATCATTCCGGTTGTCGTTGAGTTATAAAGTGGGGCCTCGATGGACGTGACGTTCGCCAAGTGGCGCAAGAAGCGCTGGTTCGACGAGGTCGCCGGCCTCCTCCTGCTCCTGTTCGCCGTGCTCGCGACCTGCGCGCTCGCCAGTTACCACGGGACCGACGCGACCTGGTTCCAGCGGCAGCCGGATCTCCACCGGGCGGCCAACTGGATCGGCCGGGTCGGCGCCACGCTCGCCGAGCTGCTGCTCCAGCTCCTCGGCACGGCGTCGTTCCTGGTCCCGGTCGTCCTCGCGATCACCGGCTGGAACCGCTTCCGTGGGCGGAGCGTCGCCGCCTCGTACGGGCGCCTCCTCGGCCTCGTCGCGCTCCTGGTCGCGCTCGCGACCCTCCTCGACCTCCTTTACGGAAGGATCGTCTACGGCGGAGAGGGGTTCGGCGCGGGCGGCTACGTCGGCGCACGCCTCGCCGGCGCGCTCTCGGATCTCATGAACCCGCTCGGCGCGATGCTCACCGCGGGGACGTTCCTCGCCGCGACGATCGTCCTCACGACACGCTTCTCGTTCGCCCGGACCGCCGAAAAGGTCGGGGCCGGCATGGGCGCACGCGTCGAGAACGGACTCGCGCTCTGGAAGGCGCGGCGGGAGGCCAAACACAAGGAGCAGCAGAAGCGCGCCGTCGAGAAGAAGCACGCGAAGTCGGCGAGCGCGAGAGAGAAGGTCCCCGATCCCACGATGCCGCCGGGGAGGCGCCCCGCGATCCCCCTCGCCGAGGACCGCGAGGACTTCGATCTCCCTCCGCGGCCCGCGCCGCCCTCGGCCCCTCCCAAGGTCACCACGCGCGCGGCAGCCCCCACCAAGAAGGAAGCTCCCGCGAAGCAGGCGACGCTGCTCGAGGCGGCGCCGGCGGGCGGCTACAGCCTGCCGCCGCTCGAGCTCCTGAACGAGCCGAAGCCCCAGGAGGGAGAGAGCGAGCAAGACCTCCTCGCGCGCGCGCAGATCATCGCCGACAAGTTCCGCGAGTTCGCGGTCGACGGGAAAGTCGTCGCGATTCACCCCGGTCCCGTGGTGACGACGTTCGAGTACGCGCCGGAGGCTGGCGTCCGGTATTCGAAGATCGTCGGCCTCGTCGACGACCTGTGCATGGGCCTGAAGGCGGAGTCGATCCGCATCGACCGGATCCCGGGCCGTTCGACCGTCGGCATCGAGGTGCCGAACCGCCACCAGGAGGTGATCTTCCCGCGCGAGCTGCTCGCCTCCGACAAGTACCGCGCGTCGAAGTCGAAGCTGACGATGGCGTTCGGCAAGGACATCAACGGCGAGGTCTTCACCGCGGAGCTCGAGCGGATGCCCCATCTTCTCATCGCGGGCGCGACGGGCGCGGGCAAGTCGGTCGGCTTGAACGGGATGATCACGAGCATCCTCTACAAGGCGACGCCGGCCGACGTCCGCTTCATCATGATCGACACGAAGATGATCGAGCTGGGGATGTACGCGGAGATCCCCCACCTCCTCATCCCCGTCGTCACCGATCCCAAGCACGCGTCGACCGCGCTCAAGTGGGCCGTGCGCGAGATGGAGCAGCGCTACAAGAAGCTCGCCTCCATCGGCGTTCGCAACATCGACCAGTTCAACCACGCGCTCGCGGAGACGCCGAGCCGCACGATGAAGGACGAGCGCACCGGCGAGGAGAAGGCGCTCTCCCCGCTCCCCTTCATCGTCATCGTCATCGACGAGATGGCCGACCTCATGATGGTCTCCTCCGCGGACGTCGAGGAGTCGATCATGCGCCTCGCGCAGATGGCGCGTGCCGTCGGGATTCACCTCATCCTCGCGACCCAGCGGCCGTCGGTCGACGTCATCACCGGGACGATCAAGGCGAACTTCCCCGCGCGCATCGCGTACCGCGTCAGCCAGCGCGTCGACTCGCGGACGATCATCGACCAGCAGGGCGCCGAGCACCTGATCGGCCGGGGCGACATGCTGTTCCTGCCCTCGGGCTCGGCGCGCCTTTCGCGCCTCCACTCCGGCTACATCACCGAGCCCGAATTGAACCGGATCGTCGCCTTTCTGAAGAAGCAGGCGAAGCCGGTCTACGACGAGTCGGTCTTGAAGGACCCGGAGGAGGAGAAGTCGGGCACCTTCGACGCCGGCGACCGCGACACGATGTACGTGGAAGCCGTCCGGCTCGTCCTCCAGGAAGGGATGTGCTCGATCACCCTCATCCAGCGCCGCATGCGCCTCGGCTACGCGCGGGCCGCGCGCATCGTCGACATGATGGAACAGGAGGGGATCATCGGCCCCGCCGACGGCAGCAAGCCGCGTGAGCTCTTGGTCGGCTCCGAGATCCTCGAAACGCTCGCGTGAAGCTCCGCCCGCTTCTGCTCCTCCTCGGGGCGGTGCTCCTGACCCATCTTCCCCTGCTCCGCGCCGGCTACGTCCAGGACGATCACGTCGCCGTCGAGGCGGCGCACGGCACCGGCGGCATCCTCGAATCGTCGTACTGGGAAGGGCTCAAGGGCGCAGACCGCTCGCTCTGGCGACCGGTCACCGTCGCGACGTACGCCGCCGAGCGCGCGGTCTTCGAGACTCCGTTCCCGGCGGCCTCTCACGCGATCAACCTCGTCCTCCACGCCGCGGTCGGCCTCCTCCTCTTCTCGATCGCGCGGGCGCTCGGCTTCGGCGAGACCGCCTCGCTCCTCGGCGCGCTCCTCTTCGCGGTGACGCCTGCGAAATCGGAGGCCGTCGCGAACGTCGTCGGGCGCGCGGAGATCCTGGCTGCGCTTTTCACGCTCGCCGCCGTGCGGCTCGCCCTCTCCCGTCCCTCTCGCCCGGCCGCCTGGGGCGCCGGGCTCGCCGTCCTCCTCGCGTGCGCGTCGAAGGAGACGGGGTTCGCTGCGCTTCCTCTCGTGGCTCTTGCGCTCCTCGTCTCGCGAGCGCGCGGACGCGACCTCGCGGGCATGCTCCTCCCGTCGGTCCTGGCCGTCGTCGTCGTCGCGATCGCGCGGACGCACGCGCTCGAGTCGTTCTTCCCGCCTCAGACGATCCCGGTGATGGACAACCCGCTCGTCGCCGAGACCGCCATGCGCAGGCTCGCGACCGCGCTCGGGCTCGTCGCGCGCTACGCCCGGATCGTCCTCTTTCCCTGGCACCTCTCGAACGACTATTCCGGAGCTTCGATCGCGATCGAGACGAGCTTCCTCGCCTTCCGGCCGCTCGTCGGCATCGCGCTGCCGGTGGCCGGCCTCGTCCTGGCACTTCGAGGAAGGCGATCGGCGCTCCTGGTCGCCGTCGTGCTCCTCCCCTATCTCCTCGTCGGCAACCTCCTCGTTCCCGTCGGCGCGATCATGGCCGAGAGGTTCCTTTATCTCCCCGTGGCCGGCCTGGCGCTTCTCGCCGCGGCGCTCCTCGACCGGTGGGACGGCCGAGCGGCCCCTGGCGTCACCGGCGTCCTCGTCGCCTTCCTCGCCGTTCACATGTTCGCGCGCGCGATCGAATGGCGGAGCGACGCGACGATCTTCGCCGCGACCGAGCGGAACAACCCCGGGAGCCCGCGCGCCCCGTACTGGCTCGGCTCGATCGCGGAAGAGCGCGGCGACATGGACGCGGCCTCACGAGAGCTCGACAAGGCGATCCGCAACTGGCCCGCGTTCGCGCCTGCATGGCTCGACAAGGGCTTGGTCCTTGCCCGCCGCGGACGGCTCGACGAGGCGCGCGGCGCCTTCGCCGAGGCGGTGCGCCTCGAGCCGCAGTGGGCGCAGGCCCACCTCGACCTTGCTCTGGCGCTCCACCGTGCCGGCGACCCCACGTCGGCGCTCAAGGCGGCGCGCAAAGCGACGCTCGCCGATCCTGCCGACGCCAAGGCGTGGGCGGAGGCCGGGCATCTCTTCTACGAGACGGAGGACTTCGCCGGCGCCGCGGCCGCCTACCGGCATGCGGTCGATCTCGGCCGTTCGGATCTGGCGGCGCGCCTGAGGGACGCCGCGTCGCGTCGCTAGGCTTCGCCCAAGATCCTGCGGGCGACGGTGACGTGGAGCGCCTCGATCATCTCGCCGTCCACGGTCACGATCCCGTGCGCGTCGCCTTCCCCGTCGCGCCAAGCGGCGAGCACGCGCTCGGCCCACGCGATCTCCTCCGGGGCGCGCGCGTAGACCTCGTGGATCGGCTCGATCTGTGACGGGTGGATGCAGCTCTTCCCGTCGAAGCCGAGGTCGCGGGCGATCACGGCGTGACGCTTCAGGCCCTCGTCGTCGCGGTAATGGAAGTAGACGGAGTCGATCGCGGCAGCGCCGTGCATGCGCGCCGCGATCACGATCTCGCCGAGCGCGTGCCGCTCCCAGCTCCGCCTCTCGTCGGGACGCGCGCCGAGCGAAAGACGGAGATCGGCCGACCCCAGGATGAGCATCCTTACGCTCGGGTGCGCGCCCGCGAGATCCTTGGCGGAGGCCACGCCGCGCGCGCTCTCGATCATGAGCGCCGTCGCCGTTCCGTGCTCGGCGAATCGCGCGGCGAGCATGCCCGCCCGTTGCGGATCTTCGGCCTTCGGGAGCACCACCGCGGGCGGGTGCGCGTAGCCGACGAGGGTCAGGTCGGCCGGAGGGGGGCCGATCGGGCCGGCGTTGACGCGGAGCATCCACGGACGCCCGCCGAGGAGCCCGCGATCGACCGCCTGCCGCACGTGCTCGCGCGCCGCGTCCTTCTCGGCCGGAGCGACGCCGTCCTCGAGGTCGACGATGATCAGATCGGCGCCGGCCGAGACGGCCTTCTCGAGCCGCCTCTCGTTCGAAGCGGGGACGTAGAGCACGCTGCGCGGCGCGCGGGTCATGCCGCCCGCCCCTGCCAGTACCCGGCGATCGAGCTGCCGCAGGCCGCGCACGCGCCTCCGGGCGTGAGCGCGCGAACCTCGACCGCATAGCCGCGCCGCGCGACGAGCGTCGCCCCGCACGACGGGCACCGCGTGTCTTCATGGGTGCCGACCGCGCCCGGCAGATTTCCGGCATAGACGAATCGCAGGCCCGCCGCGCGTCCGGTCTCGGCCGCGCGGAGGAGATCCGACGCGGTCGTCGCGCGCGTCCCGGTCATCTTGTAGTCGGGATGGAACGCGGTGACGTGCCACGGGATGTCCGGCGACACCGACGCCAGGAAGGACGTGAGGTCGGCGATCTCCGCCGGATCGTCGTTCACGCCCGGGATGAGGAGCGTGACGATCTCGAGCCAGATCCCGCTCTCCTTCAGGCTGCGGATCGTGTCGAGGACCGGAGCGATGCGGCCGCCGAGATCGCGGTAGTGCTCGTTCCGGAAGCCCTTGAGGTCGACCTTGTAGAGATCGAGGTGCGGACGGAGGTAGGCGAGGACCTCCGGCGTCGCGTGCCCGTTCGAGACGAACCCGCAGACGAGTCCCGCGGCCTTCGCTGCGGAGAAGACCTCCGCCGCCCACTCCGCGGTGATGAGCGGCTCGTTGTACGTCGAGACGAGGACGGGACAGCCTCGCGCCTCGGCGGCGGCGACGAGGTCATCGGCGCCGACGTCACGCGGGCCGCCGGACGCCGCCGGGTCGCGGAGGGTCTGCGAGGTCACCCAGTTCTGGCAGTATGCGCAATGCAGGTCGCAGCCGAGCATGCCGAACGACAGGACCGAAGCACCGGGGAGCGCGTGAAAGAACGGCTTCTTCTCGATCGGGTCGATCTGCAAGGCGGCGACGTAGCCGCGTGGCACGCGGAGGGTTCCCTCGCGGTTCGACCGGACCCGGCAGATGCCGTCGAGGCCGGGGAGGACGACGCACCGGTGGGCGCACGCCAGGCACCGGACCCTGCGCTCGGGAAGGGTCAGGGCGAGCGCGGGCGCGGCCGTGGCGGTGCGTTGCTCCAGCGCCTCGGCAACGGAAACCATCTCGGGGACGAGGCGGCGTGCCATCGGTGCCGAGTGTACCCGCACGGCCCCTTGGTAGCATCCCGTCCGTGAGCCGCTCCCTGAAGCACGCCCTCTTCGCCGCCGCGGTCGCGACGGCGCTCTACCTGCCGTCGCTCCGGTTCGGCTTCACCTACGACGACGCCGCGGTCGTCGAGAACCAACCGCAGATCACCGGCCACGCCTGGGGAGCGATGCTCGTCTCGCCCTACCACACGGGCGCCACGACGCGGACGCCGACCGGCCTCTACCGGCCCCTGGCGACCCTGTCCCTTGCTGCGAACCACGCGGTGAGCGGACTCCACCCGTGGAGCTACCACCTGCTCAACGTCCTCCTCCACGCGCTCGTCGCGGCGCTCGTCGTCGCGCTCGGCGCGGCGCTGGGGCTGCCTCCGCAGGCCTCCCTCGTCGCCGGCCTGGCGTTCGCCGTCCACCCGGTCCACGTCGAGCCGGTCGCGAACGTCGCCGGCCGCGCCGAGCTCCTCTCCTCGGCGTTCGCCGCCGCCGCGCTCGCTCTCTACCTGCAAGGCCGGCGCGTCGCGGCCTCTGTCCTCGCCCTCGCTGCCTGCTTCTCGAAGGAGAACGCGGTCACGCTCGCCGGCATCGTCCTTCTGTGGGAGGTCGTCAATCGTGCTCCGCTCCGGGCCGCGCTCAGGCGCGCTGCGGTCGTGATCATCCCGGCCGTCGCCTACCTCCTCGTCCGCGTCGCGGTGCTCGGCGGCCTGACCGTTCCCGCGGCGTCGGTGACCGCGGTCGAGAATCCGGTCGTCGGCCTTCACGGCCTCGCGCGCGCGGGCACGCTTCTCGCGACCTTCGCACGCGCGGCCGCGCTCGTCCTCACCCCCCTCCGCCTCGCGCCGGATTACGGCTTCGCGGACACGGTCGCCTCGCGCTCGCTCCTTTCGCCGGGCCCGCTCGCGGGCCTCGCCGTGCTCGCCGCGCTCACCGCGGGGATCGTCTGGGCCTGGCGCCCTGCGCCCCGCGTTGCGTTCCTCTTCGGCGCGAGCGCGATCGCCTACGCGATCGTGTCGAACGTGCTCGTCGTCATCGGGACGATCCTCGGCGACCGGCTCCTCTACTTTCCCTCGGTCTTCCTGTGCCTCCTCTTCGGCATTGCCGTGGCGAGGATCTCGGGGTGGGCGTCCTGGACGTTGGCCGCGATCGTCCTCGCCGCTCTCACGGTCCGCGCCGCGATCTACCTACCGAAGTGGCGCGACGACACGACGCTCTTCGCGTATGCGGCGCGTGTCGCGCCCGACAGCGTGCGGAGCGTCGGAAGCTGGGGCGCGCTCCTCGCCGAGTCCGGAAAGCTCGAGGAGGCGCGCCCCTTGCTCGATCGCGCCGTCGCGCTCGCGCCCGATTTCATCCCCGCGCGCCTGAACCGCGCCGCCGCCGAGATGATGGCGGGAGACCTCGACGCCGCCGAGGCCGACGCGCGTCATGTCCTGAGTCTCGACCCGGACGACCCGATGGCGCGGCGGCAGCTCGCCGCGATCGCCGCGCGGCGCTAGTTCTTGTCGTCGTCTTCCGCGGCGGGAGCCGAGCCCTCGTCCAAGATGTGGACGTCTTGCTGGGCCACGACGTGGATGACGGGTCGCGAGCCGTTGTTGACCGGGCCCTGCGCCTCCTTGTCGTCGTTCAGGACGCGGACCGTCGCGATCGAGGAGTCGACGCGGCCGTACTTCGACTTCGCCTCGACCCGGCACGCGGCGCTCGACGGGAACTTGAGCGTCACGCCGCCGCTCTTGTTCACGATCTGCGAGTCCTTGTCCGCGCTCAGCGAGGTCCACGAGACCTCGGCTTCGCCGCCGTCGAGGTCGAGCTGAACCGAGCCGATCCCGTCGGTGAGATGGACGTCGGCGCCGACAACGACCGCCTTGACCGCCCCCTGAGCGCGCTGCACGGTGAGGCTCCCGCGATCGAGGTGCAGATCGCAGGTCGTCGGCTTGTCGATATTGAAATCGGAGACGCTCGCCTCGACGTACGTCTCGCCGCCGACGTCGACGATCTTCGCCTTGATCCCGTCCCCCTGCACCCGCAGGCCGTCCTGGATGCCTTCGATGTTCAGCTCCGAGTTCCGGAGCCTCACCTCGAGAATGCCGGCGTTGTCCTTGCCGCGGACGTTCCCGCCGTAGAGATCGAAGTGCAGCGCGGCCGCCATCTGCTGAAACTCCACGGTCGCGTCGCTCGTGACCGTGATGTCCCCCTTGCCGTCTTGGAGCATCAGAGGGGCGCCCGTGAGCTGGAGCTCGCCGCCGGCGAGCCCCTTCGCCGTCACCGAGCCCCGGCTGGCCTTGACGTGAATCAGCGCCGTCGCGCCGTCGATCGTCACCTTCGCGTCTTCCGCCTCGACGTCCGCCGCCGCCGTGAGATTGTGGAGGCCGACGAGGCCGCCCGACGCGTGGACGTTCACGCCGCCGTTGTTGTCGGTCACCGTGAGCGACGTCCCGCGGGTCCGCAGAACGAGATCGTGCGAGCTCGTCACGGTGAGGTTGCCGCCGGCGACGTCCGCCGCGACCGCGCCGGACGTCTGGATGGTCGATCGTAGCTCCTTGCCGCCGAGATCGATGGCACCGTCGATCCCGTCGATCGCGACGTCGGAGCTCGACGCGACGACCCGGACGTTGAACGTGCGCGGGACGTCGATCCGAAGGGTCCGAGGCGCTTCGCCCTGCCCTTGCGCCGGGCCGACGATCAGCCTCGCGCCGTCCTGCCAGATCGCGACCGGAAGCTCCTTCCCTTCGGGACCGGCCGCGCGGGAGACGACGCGAAGCTCGCGCTCGTCACGGCCGGAGACGACGATCTGACCGGAGAGTCCCATCACGTCGAGACTGGATTCCTGGTCGACCGGCACGATCGCCGTCGCTTCGACCGCGAGAGGTGGGGTCGTGGGCAGGTCGGCGGCGAGCGCGCCGGCCACGCCGAAGAGCACACCGGCCAGGATGGCGCCTCCTCTCATCGCTCCTCCACGCACCAGGATCCGCTCGTCACGCGCGCTCCGCAAGATCGCGAAGCGCGGCACGCGCCGCCGCACGCTCGGCATCCTTGCGGCTCGCGCCCGACCCTTCGCCGGCAGGGCGCTCCTCGAGCAGGACCTCCGCGGTGAAGGTGCGCGCGTGCGCCGGGCCCGAGATCCCGACGATGCGATAGCGCGGGGTCACCCGCCACTTCGCCTGGACCAGCTCCTGGAGGGTCGTCTTCGCATCCTCGGCGGGGGCCACGACGCCGACGGTCGCGGCCAGCTCGGCCTTGAGATGGCGCCGCACGAAGGCGCGCGCCGAGCGGATGCCGCCGTCGAGGTACACCGCCGCGAGGACCGACTCGAACGCGTCGGCGAGCAGCGACGGTTTCGTCCGGCCCCCGCTCTGATCTTCGCCACGTCCTAGGCGCAGCGCCTCGCCGAGACCGAGGCGGCGCGAAACCTCGGCGAGCGCGCCGGTGCGGACGACCGACTGCTTGCGCCGCGTGAGCGTCCCCTCGTCCGCCGCGGGGTCGTCGCCCATCAGTCGCTCGGAGACGAGGAAGCCGAGGAGCGCATCGCCGAGGAACTCCATCCTCTCGTAATGATCGCGTGGGACCGACGAGACCTTCTCGTGCGCGCTCGACCGGTGCGTCAGAGCGCGCTCGAGGATCGAGCGATCGCCAAAGCGGTAGCCGAGCCTCGTCTCGAGGGATTTCACGGAGCCCTCGGCGGCTCGGCGATCCCGTCGGCGACTTTCGCGAACGAGCGCTGCGGACGCCCGGCGCCCTCGTAGTGATTGCCGTCGCGGTCGAGCGTGTAGTTCCACAGGGTCATGCCGTCGTCCTTGACCTCCATGACGTCGGTGTAGCGGAAGGTCTGCTTGTCGGGAATCAGCCGCTCTTCGACCGTGTCGGTGTACAGCTTCGCGTCATCGTAGCGGGTCGTGATCGCGTACGTCGCGACGAGCTGGCCGTTCAGCTTCTCCTCGCAGTGCCCGTTCCAGTCGCAGAGGATCGAGTACTTCCCGTCGAACGAGCGCTTGGTCCACCGGAAGAGCCAACGCTCGCCGACGCGCGTGATCGCGACGATCGAGACGTTCCGGTCATTCCCCCGCCGCCACGTTCCCCGGTAGCCGGTATCGGAGATCGTCGGCGGCACGCCGCAGGCGCCGAGCAACGAGACGATCGCCAGAACCGCGGCCCCGTGTCCCTTCATCGATGTCCTCCCCCGACCGCTTCGATCAATCCAGGCTCGAGCGCGATTCCGGCCGTCTCCGCGCGTTTCACGGCGGCCCGCGCCTCTGCCGGCTCGCCCGCCGCCACATAAGCCACGATCAGGTTCGTCCACGCCGCCTCATGGCGCGGCCACGCGGCGACCGCACGTTCCAGCAGGGCTCCCGCCTCCGCCGGCCGTCCGGTCGCGACGAGGATCCCCGCGAGGTTCGCCGCCGCGTCCGGCTGTTCGGGATCGGCGGCAAGCGCCTGCCGGTAATCCTGCTCGGCAGCTTGAGGCCGATGTTGCGCCGCCTCGATCGCACCCAGATTGAACCACGCGATCGCGTTCGCAGGATCGATCGTCGTCGCCCGGCGAGCCGCCGCCTCGGCGGCGCCGAGATCGCCCGCCCGCCTGTGGACATCCGCGAGCGTCGCGAGCGCCCCGGCGCGCTCGGTCCGCACGAGATCGCCCGAAGGCACGGCGAACGAGAGCCCCGCGGCCAGAAGACCCACGGCCATCGCCAACGGACGCGCCGCCTTGAGACCCGGGACACCGCACCCCGCGGGAACGGCCAGGAGGCACGCCACCGGGAGCCGGTGGCGGCTCGACACGTAGAAGAGGAGCGGCGCCAGCGCGGCGACCGCGACCGCCGACCAGAGCGGGAACCCGCCGGTCCTGACCCATCCGCTCCCCGCGACGCCGAACGCCGCCAGGCCGATGATCACGGCGAACGGCACCGGCGCGATCCAGCGCAGAGGGTTCGGGTCGAGCGCCGGCGCGTCGTCGAGCCCGTGCTCGGCGTCGTCGATCGTGAGCGCGGCCCGTCGGGCGAGGAGGACGAGCGATCCCCCGGGGTCCGCGAGGCGGGCCTGCAGTCCCTTCCTCCACCAGAAGGAGTCCGCGGTCACGGCGTCGAGAGGACGGCCGCTCTCCGCTCTCGCCTCCGCGATCGCCTCCGCCTGCTGCGTCGCGAGCGCTCCGCTGAACCCCCGCGACGGCGTGTAGACGCCGACGGCGCCGGGAGCGTTCCCCAGCCAGAACACGACGCCGCCGTTCGCCGACACGGGCACGAGGTGCCCCGATACGGCGCGGTTGTGGCACGCGGTCGGAAGCACGACGAGGGCCGCGGCGCCCACCGTCCCCACGGCGCGCGCCCAGCGGCGGCTCACGAGATCGCGCGCGGCCCAGACGACCGAGACCGGCAGGAGGTTCGGGCGCACGAGCGCGGCGAGCCCGGAGGCCACACCCGCGCCGAACCCGCCGGCGATCGCCACCGCGGCAGCCAAGGCGAGAAGCGCCAGCGGCTCTCCGAGCGGGCGCGACGCGAAGAAGAGCGCCGGATGGTAGAGGAGCACCAGGGCCGCCGCGGCGAGCCCGGCGCCGTCCCCTGCCGCGCGGCGCGCGACGATGCCCAGAAGTCCCGCCGCCGCGACGATGGCCGCATGCTGAAAGAGAAAAAGCACGCTCCACGCTTCGCCGAAGAGACGGAAGAAGACGGCGAGCGCCGCCGGGTAGAGCGGCGGCATGTAATAGACGCTCGCCGGCAGGCCGTGCGCGAGGAGGGAGCGGGCGGCATCGACGTAGTACGCGCCGTCCAGGATGGGGTGGCCGAATGTCGGATCGAACCGGGGCTGGAGGACGACGTAGGCGACGCGGAGGACGAACCCCGCCGCGAGGATCGCTCCGAGGCGGCGCCCGAACCGGCTCACGGCTTCGCGAGCTTGCGGCGGGCCTCGTCGCGCCCCGCCATGACGCCTTCCGTCGTGTCGCCGAGCGCGACCGCCGCGTCGAACTGCTCGAGCGCTCCCGTCGCATCCCCGCGCGCGAGGAGCAGGCCGCCGAGGAGGCCGCGCGGCGGGCCGAGCCTCGGCGAACGCTCGATCGCGTTCCGGTAGAGCCGCTCGGCGTCGTCCGTCCGGCCTTGCATCTGCCGGAGCGCGCCGAGCCGGTACGCGGCGCCCGCGCTCCTGGGGTAGAGCGCGACGGCGCGCGTGAGCAGCGTCTCGGCCTCCTCGAAATGCCCGTCGAAGAGATCGAGGTAGCCGACACCGACGAGCGACTCGAGGCGATCGGGCTCGTAGCGCCGCGCGAGCTCGAACGCTGCCTTCGCTTCCGCCGGGTGTCCCTCGGCCTGGAGCTTCTGGCCGCTCTTCTCGAAGTAGTCGGCGAGCACGTTGCAGGCGTACCTCTGACCGGAATCGGCGACCGGCTGAACCAGCGCGATTCCTTCCTCGAAACGCCCCGCGAGCATGGCGCTCTCCCCGGCCGCAACCGCGTCGGTTCCGGCGGCGAGCTTCAGGAATGCCTCCCGGTCGTCACCTTGGAGCCCGAGCCGGCGCGCGCGCTCCTCGGGGCTCGGCCTGAGCTCGCGGATGCGGTCGAGGTTGATGCCGACCGTCGAGGAGAACAGGGACCGCGGCGCGAAGAACTCGGTCCTCGGGCGGTCGTCGGTGTTCCTTGGAGCACCCTCGGAAAACTTCCGCGCTTCGGCCTCGTCGAACTGGTAATACGAGAGGAACTCGATCGGCCCGCGCACGCCGATTTCGCGGAGGCTCGCCGCGACCTTCGGGTCGCCGATGCGGCGCGTCAGCTCGGCGACGTCCACCGGGGGGAACGGCTCCATCCGTCCGAGCACGACGAGGCTGAGCCCCGTGTGGAAGACGCGGACGTACGGGAAGACGTCGGCGAACGTGCCGAGGATCGTGCCGACGTCCACCGTCTGCATGCGCCAGATCGGGACGAACTGGCAGATGACGCCGCCCGGGGCGAGGCGCGCCCGTGCGATCTCGAAGAACTCCTTGCTGAAGAGCGCGCCCGAGCCGGTGAGCGAGGGGAAGTTCGGCGCCGACGAGATGACGTCGAACTTCTCCTTCGTGAGCTTGAGGTAGTTCTTGCCGTCGTCGATCTTCACTTCGAGCTTGGGGTTGTCGAGGAGGCCGTTGTTCTCCTTCTCGAAGAACCGGCTGGCGACGAAGACCCCCTTCTCGATCTCGACGCCGATGAGGCGGTCGACGTCGTAGAGCGCGATCGAGCCGGCGGTGACCCCTGCGCCGAGGCAGATGATGCACGCCTTCTTCGGTTTGACGGGCGCCAACGCCATCGGGAGATCCCCGAGCATCCGCTGGATGAACATGTCCTCGAAGTGATTCGACGCGGTCGTGCTGCCGTTCACCGTGATGAAGCGGCCCTTGGGGCTCTCGTACGAGATGATCGTCTCGTTGTATCCCTCGGTGTAGGTCATGAGCTGATAGTCGGCGAGCACCCCGTCGAGCGTCGGCTTCTGTCCCTGGTCGATGAAATTCTGGGGCTCGAAGTAGACCCCGGCGCCGAGAAGGGCTCGATTCCATCGCGGGCCGAAGAGCGCGATCGCGGCGATCGCGGCGAGGGCGATCCCGGTGGGGAGGACCACCTTCGGCTGGAGCGAGCCCTTCTCGGCGGCGATCGTGCCCACGGCGAGGACTGCGCTGACGAGGATGACGAGGACTAGAGTGCGCTCCATGCCGATCGTCGGCAGGAGAACGAAACCCGCGCCGAACGAGCCGAGGATCGCCCCGACCGTGTTCCACACGTAGACGAGGCCGATGCGCCCGCCGGTCCCTCGGCCCCTCGCGGGCGCGAGCTTGACGACCAGCGGGAAGGTGGCCCCGAAGAGGAGCGCGGCGGGGAGGAGCACGATCGCCGAGAGCAGGAACTTCGTCTCGTTGATCCCGTGGAAGTCGAGCCCGAAGGCGATGAGCCACTTCAGGAACCGGAGCGGCATCCAGTTCACCGCGAGTGCTCCCAGAAGCGAGAAGAGCGCGACGCCGCCCTGGGTCCACGCGAGGAGACGCACGGGTGACTTCACGCGATCGGCGAGCGCGCCGCCGCCGATCGATCCGAGCGCGAGCCCGAAGAGGAACACCGAGAGCATCGCGCTGAACGAGTAGACCGTCGACCCGAACACCAGGATGAGGACGCGAAACCACACCACCTCGAACGCGAGCCCCGCGAGGCCGCTGCCGAAGGTCACGGCGAACGGCCACCACGCCGGCGACGTCTCGTGAGCCGGCGCCTCATCGGCCGCGGCGGGCGGCATGTCGTCGGACGTGCGGCGATCGAGCAGGAACGCCACGGTGGCGACGAACGCGTTGCCGGCGAACGCCACCCACGTCGTGCGCTCGAGGCCGAGGGTGGGAAGCATCAGGAACCCGGCGAGGAAGCAGCCGATCGATGCGCCGAGCGTGTTGACGAAATACAGGAGCCCGATCCCGACGCCGATCGAGTCGCGCCGGCTCAGGAGACCACGGCCGAGAGCCGGAAGGGTGGCGCCCATCAGCATCGTCGGCACGAGGAGGAGGGCGAGACAGAGCACGAACCGCACGATCGACCGGACGAGAAAGCTGTCGGGGAGCGCCGGCCAGAGCGCGGCATAGAGCAAGTCCGTCAGCTTGAGGAGCCACGGGAGGAGGAGCGCGTAGACTCCGATCCCGGCCTCGAGCATCGCGAACATCCGGAGCGGACGCCGCGTCCGGTCCGCCCGCCGGCCGAGGAGCCCCGCGCCAAGCGCCATCCCTCCCATGAACGAGACGAGCACGGTGCTGACGGCGAACGCGGTGACGCCGAAGACCTCCGCGAGGAGGCGGCTCCAGACGACCTGATACGTGAGCGCGCACGCGCCGCTGACCACGAAGAGGGAGGCGAACGCCAGCAGGTGGACCGGCCGCCCGGCGCGCGCCATGTCAGCCCGCCTTCTTGGGCGCGATCGTCTCGTCGAAGCCCGGTATCGCCTTGAGCGGCGCCATGAGCGGTTCCGAGCGGAGGCGATCGACGTTCGTGTACCCCGCCGCCATCGCTTTCTCGAGCGCCGCCTTGGCCGCCGCATCGTCCTTCGCCATCGCGCGGCAGAGCGCATGCAGAACGTGGAACCCGGGGTCGGGGTTCTTGCGGCCGAGCGCGGCAAGCACGATCGGCTCGGCGTCGCGCGGGCGCTTCTCAGCGATCAAGGTCAGGGCAAGGGAATAGACGAGAATCGGCTCGTCGGGGAACTTTTCGAGCCCCTCGCGGAACGCCTTCTCGGCGCCGGGATAGTCCTTCCGCGCGACATAGGTACGGCCGAGGGTCACGCGCGCCGGAAGCGATTCGGGGTACTTCTCGATCGTCTTGCGGGCGTAGCGTTCCGCGTCGTCGAAGTTCCGGAGGCCCGCCGAGGCGTCGGCGGCGCTCTGGAGCGCGAGCCGGTTGTCCGGATCGTTCGCGAGCACGCCGGGGATCGCGAGCATGGCGTGGGCGTAGTCGCGCTGCGTCATGAAATCCTGGATGAGCAGCAGCTCGCTCTCCAGGTGCACGAGATCCTTGGGGTTCCTCCCGCTCCACTTCGCGGTCGAGACGGTTCCGCCGATGTAGCCTAGGCTTGCGAGCCGCGCCAAGGTGTCGGGATCGGCGGGCACCTCGCTCGCAGAGGCGGGCGCGCTCTTGGACCAGCGCGCGACGTCGTCCTCGAGCACCGACGTCAGGTCCGTCACCAGGTCCTTGTTGCTCCCGGCCAGGTTCTCGTTCTCCGCGGGGTCCTTCTCGAGATCGTACAGCTCCGGATCGGAGCTCCGGATCAGCTTCCACTTCCCGCGGCGAATCCCCTCGATCGGACTCCATCCGAACGCCAGCGATCCGGCGAGCGTCTCGAAGTAGAGGGTCCGCGCCGGCGGCTCCGTCCCCCGGAGCGCCTCACGGAGAGTGATCCCGTCCAGCCCCGAAGGAACGGGTTGGCCCGCGAGATCGAGGATCGTCGGCGCGACGTCGGCCAGCGTCACCGGCACCTTCACGACCGTGCCGGAGCGCGCACCCGGCGCCTTCACGAGGAGCGGGACGCGAAGGGTGGATTGATAGGCGAGCTCCGAGTGCATGCGCTCGCCGTGCTCGTAGAGCCCTTCGCCGTGGTCCCCCGCGACCACGATCGCGAGGCGGTCCCACAGGCCGCGCTTCTTGATCTCCTCGAAGAGCACGCCGAGCTGCTTGTCGATGAACGCGATCTCTCCGTCGTACGGGTGCTCGCGGAACTTCGCGGAGAACGGGAAGGGAGGATCGTAAGGGTAGTGCGCGTCGTAGTAGTGCAGCCACAGGAAGAACGGCTTCGCGCCGACGCCATCGATCGCCTCGAGGCCGAGCTTCGTGACCTCGGACGCGGGCCGGGAGGTTCCCGGCGCCAGGTTCGCGCCGTTCGGCCCGGAGAACAGGTCGAGGTAGACGTCGAAGCCCTGCCCGAGGCCGCTCGACGCGGCGACCGGCGCCGCCGCGGGGACCGCACGTGTCGCGAACCCCGCGTCGTGAAGGCGTTTGGCGACCGTCACGCTCGCGTCGGTCAGCCGGAACATCCCGTTGTAGCGCACGCCGTGCGACGGCGGATAGACGCCGGTGAACATCGTCGCGTGCGACGGGAGGGTCGTCGGAACGGCGGTCATCGCCTGCTCGAACCGCACGCCCTCCTTCGCCAGCGCGTCGAGATTCGGGGTGACCGCGGCGGCGTCGCCATAGCAGCCCAAGTGGTCGGCGCGCGTCGTGTCGAGCGTGATGAGGACGATGCCCGCAGGACGCGAGGCGCCGCCGCAGCTCATGGCGAAGAGGGCGATCGCGAGGAGGACCGCGACCTTACGTCCGATCATCGACCGTGAGTCCGGAGGAGCGCCGGGAATCCGCGATCAGCCCGGACCGCGGCGAGATCGGGGTCCTTGTCGATCCAGTCCCAGTTCCTGTACCCCGCTCCCAGCGCGTGATCGAGCGCCGCGAGCGCTCCCGCAACGTCCCCGCGGCTCGAGCGCACGCACGCGAGGTCGTAGTGCATCTCCGGCTCGACCGGCCCGACGGCGATCGCCGCATCAAGAAGCGCCGCGGCCTGCTCGTAGCGCTTCTGGACCAGCTCGAGGTGGGCCGCCCAGTGGAGCGCGTCGGACCGGTTCGGGTAGAGCTTGAGGAACTTGTCGAGGATCGCCGGTCCTTCGCCTCCCGGCGCCGAGGAGAAGAAGAACGCGCGTGTGATGAGCGCGGCGAGCGCATCCGGCGATTGCTGGAGCATGTCCCGGGAGTGCCTCGCGGCGAGCTTGGGACGGTTGACGTTGAGGAATCGGCGCACGAGCTGAAGATTCCTCAGAAACGCTTCGGAGCTCCCGCCCGCGGCGACCGGCACGTAGTCCTTCCCCACGGTGAGGCCCGCGTGCGCGATCGCCTCGCGCGCGGCGGGAGGCAGGTTGCGCGCTCGCGCGACGGCCGGGCGCGCGGCGGCACCGGCGCTTCCGACCTTAAACTGCCCACCCTCGCGGGTCGCGACCTCCGGAGGCCATCCGAGCTCGTCGTCGACGGCGTAATTCCAGGCGAAGCGCACCCGATCGTGCGGCGGCGCCGTCGCGAGCGGGACACCCTCGGCACGGGAATCGAGCGCAACGTGAAGATCCTGCGCGAGCGTTGCCGCGACGTCGGGGAGCCAGGTCGGCCTCGAGTCTTTCTTCCCGCCGGCTCCGGCCGGCTCGATCCGCACGAGCGGGACGCGCAGCGTCTCATCGGCGAGCCAGAACGCCTCGCCGAAGCGCCCGCCTTCCCCGAGATACGTGCCCTGCGTCCCGACGATCGTCCACGACGGGGTGCCCCCGGACTTGCCGACCGCGTCGCGGACCGCGCCGATCGCCGCGTCCACCACCGCCAGCTTCCCGTCGTAGAGCGGGAAGTCGGTGTCGGGAGCGCCTTGCATCTTGACCTTTTGGAGGTCGAGCGGGACGGAAGCCCCGCTCAGGTCGGCGAGATGGATCCAGACGAAGTACGGCTTCGACGCATCGCGCGAGGCAAGCCATTCACCGAAATGGGCCGCCACCTTGTCAGCGGAGGTCACCGGGGGATTGTGCTGCACCGGTCCGACCACCACCGCCTCGGGGCCGTCGAAGAGATCGAATCCTCTCTGGAGGCCGCTTGCGTACGACGCGAACGGCGTCGAGACGAACGCTGCGGTCTCGAACCCCGCCGCCTTCGCGCGCTCTGCGAGCGACGAGAGATCGGCCGGAAGGGCGTCGTGGATGTTGTCTCTTACGCCGGAGCGATCGGTCGCGACGCCCGTCATAATTGTCACAAGGGCGGGCCGAGCGAGCGTCGTGCAGGATACGGCATCCTCGAAGATCGTTCCCGTTGCTGCCAGCTCCGCGAGCTTCGGCATCGCGATCGTGCCGCCGAACGGCGTGATCCGCCGCGGCGCCATCGACTCGATCGTGATCAGGATCTCCGAGGGGCGCGCGACCGGTGCGGGGGCGGCGGTGCCTCCTCCGGAGCCCTTATCACCGTGACACCCTGCCGCCAAGAGGACGAGCGCGGCGAGAGCCGCAAGAACTGGTCGAGGACGCAAGCTCGAACCTCCCAGGACGAACTCGTGGCGACGGCCATTCATCGTATCGGCTCGTCCCGGGCGATGCCAGAGCTGTCGAGAAAAACCCGGCGGATCCGGCCCGGCTCAGTGGTCGAGCGTCGTCTCGTGCCGCTTCGGGACGATCTTGTACTTCGGGTCCGCGAGAGCCGGGTTGCACAAGAGCCGTATCGGCTGACTGACCGAGGTACTGACGATCGCTCCCCCCTCGAAGCTCAGCTGGGTCGCGATCCAATCGTCGGTCCCAAGGTCGGAACAATCGGCGGCGACCACCCCCGTCGTCGCCACACCGCCCGGCGCCGGAAACGTCCCAAGAACAGTCGGGTAGCAGGAGGCATCGCGACAGGGAGTCGTCGGCGATTTGACGGAGCGGACGACGTAGCCGGTCACGGCGGATGCAGCGTTCGGACCGTAGAAACCCGCCTCGACCGACGGCAGGGAAAGGTTGAGATTGATGGCGCCGCCGGTGCCACGCATCGAAGAGAGGACACGCGGACGTGGGAGCTCGATCAGGTCGTGATCGCCCTGCGTGCCGTAGTCGAAGTTGATCGCCGAAGCCGGGGTCTCGGCGATCGTGGCGAGGAGGAAGTTGGTCTTCCCGCCGAACTGCGGCTGGTGCTGCGCGAGGACGGCAAGGGTCGAACCGTTCGACGGGCACCCGGCCCCGCAGGAGCCGAGGCTCAGGTTGACGTTGATCCCCTGCGCGTTGATATACATCCAGGAGAACGTGCTGCAGTTCACGACGCCGCCGTTGCTGTTCCACGTGCCGGGCGCGCCGAGCTGCCAGGAGAGGCCGCTCACGGTGCCGTCGGTCGTCGTGCTGTGCCAGTAGGCGTACACCCCAGTGATCGGGTTGAAGGTCGACGCGGACTTGTCAGGAATGCACGAGGCGGACGTGGCGGGCGGCATGAGGGCGGCCGCGGCGACGATCGCCAGTTCCAGGATGATCCTTCTCATCTTCTCCCCCTCCAAGTGAACGAACGCTGGGACGACGATAGGAGGACCAGGTCCAAAAAGAAAGGCCGTGGGGTCGCCCCCACGGCCTTCGTCAAAAACGCTGAGACGAGATCAGTTGTTCGGGTTGAGCGAACCGGCCTTCTTGGGGACGATCTTGAACTTCGGATCGGCGAGAGCCGGGTTGCACTTGACCTGCGTCGGCTCGCTGACGACCTGGCTGACGACCGCGCCGCCCTCGAAGCTGAGCTGCGTCACGACCCACTGGTCGTTGGCGATGTTCGAGCAGTCGACGCCGACCGCCGCCGACGCCGCGACGCCGCCGGAAGCCGGGAACGTCCCGAGGACGGTGCCGTACGAGGCCGCGTTGCGGTCCGGACGGGCCGACGCCGACACGCTGCGGACGACGTAACCGGTCACGGCCGACGCCGCATTCGGGCCGTAGAGGCCGCCCGCGATCGACGGGAGCGAGAGGTTGAGGTTGACGGTCGAGCCGGCGCGCGACGACGAGACGACGTGCGGGCGCGAGAGCTCGACGAAGTTGTGGTTGCCCTGCGCGCTGTAGTCGAAGTTGACGGTGTTGGCCGGCGTCTCGACGACGGTGGCAAGGATGAAGTTGGTCTTCGTGCTGCCGGCGGGCTGGTGCTGCCCGAGGACGGCGAGGGTCGAGCCGTTCGCCGGGCAGCCGGAGCCGCAGGAGCCGAGGTCGAGGTTGACGTTCGCGCCGGCGGGGCTGAAGTACATCCAGCTGAACGTGTTGCAGTTCACGACGCCGCCGTTGCCGTTCCACGTGCCCGGGGCACCGAGCTGCCAGGTCAGGCCGAGGAGGTTGCCGTCGGTCGAAGTGCTCGTCCAGTAGGCGTACTGGCCAGCCTGCACGTTAAACGATTGCGCCGACTTGCCGGGAATACAAGAAGCCGACGCCGGCATCGCGACGAGAGCCGCGACGGCGACGATCGCCAATCCCAAAACAATCTTCTTAGTCATGTTCTTCTCTTCCTCCCTGATCAGTAGTGGGACGGCGTGTAGTTGACGGACGTCTGCATCTTGACGAAGTACGCCTCACCGGGCGCCAAAGCGAAGACCGCGCCGGTGCCCTTGCGGCCCGTGTACGTCGAAAGGGTGTCGGTCGCCTTGAGGAACTTCTGAACGTTGGTGACATTGGCGAAGCCGATGTCGTCCATCAGGCCCTTCGCGTCCGCCGCCGTCTGGTGGTAGTTGTACGCGAAGAAACTCGTGCCCGAGTTCGACGTGCCGCCGCCCGCCTGCGAAAGGCTGTAGGCAACCGAAGGATCGTCCGAGCCGACGACGATGTAGTTGACCGTCGTCTGCATCTTGACGAAGTAGCCTTCACCCGCGGCCAGTGAGAAGACCGCGCCGGTGCCCTTGCGGCCCGTGTAGGTCTGAAGGGTGTCAGTCGCCTTGAGGAACTTCTGGATGTTCGTCACGTTGTTGAACGTGATGTCATCCATGAGGTTCTTGGCGTCCGCCATCCCCGTCTGCCGATTGTCCGGAAGCGCGAGCGTGTTCGTTCCGGAATTCGACGTGCCGCCCCCGGCCTGGCTCAACGTGTAGTTGAGCTTGAAGCCCATGTTGGAGGCGACGAGAGCGCTGCCGGTCAGCGCTACGGCGGTCACAACCGCCATCGCCCCGAAGAACGTCTTCTTGGTCATCCGATCTCCTCCGAAGTCTTGGCCATCCCGAGCCCGAGAGCCCGGAACCTCCCGTTAAGGACCCCTACCGCAAAATCCCCCGTGAATTTACGGGAAACCCGCGTTGGGTCAAGCGAAAGGTGCCGGATTATCGAGTCCCCCTGACGACCATGGTTGAAAAAACGGTCCCGATCAATCAATTCTATAAAAAACGAGGTTCGGCCCCCCCGTAGCTTCATCGGTGTAACGGTTGCCGGCCATATGCGTCGGCGATGCGTTGCTCAGTCCTCGTGGGTCGGTCGAGCGGCGGACGACGTGGCTCGAATTGCCATTGGCCAGGGTGAAGACGACCTGCCCGTCGACCTTGGCGGCCGACAGGTGCGCCATCGGCGAAGGGTGCCGTTCCGTGGCGACGAAGAGCGCCGATGCGATCGCCAGGACCGGAACGGAGCCGAGGAACGCCCAGCGCCACGCCTTGGTGAGAGCCGGGATGAACGCTGCCTCGCGTCCCTGCCCCATCGCGCGAACCTCGTCGAAAAGAGCTGTGCGGGCGGCCCCGGAGAGGGTTTCGTCCTGAGATTCAGCGCGCCAGGCGGCGACCGCATCGTCCAGGATGTCGTGCTTGCGTGTTTCCATAGCCTCTCCTCTCGTCATGGAATACCGGAGGGGAGGGACGTTCGTTCAACGAGCCGGAATCTTTTTTTCCTGGAGCGCCTGCCGGAGGCGGTCCTTGGCAAGCCCGAGGTGCCGCCGGATGGTGATGGCGGTGATTCCGAGGACCCGAGCCGCCTCGTCCCGGTCGAGCCCTTCCATCTCGATGAGGACGAAAACCGCGCGTTCCCGCTCCGTCAGGGTCTCGAGCGCCCCCTCGAGACGCCGGGCCAGGTCGAGCCGGTCGGCCGCCGAGAGGGAGGCCGGGGCGGTCTCCTCGACCGCGTCGTCCCAGGGGGCCTCCTCCCGCCGCTTCTGGTCCGACTGCCCCCTCCAGTCCAGGGCGGCGTTGGCCGAGACCTTGTACACCCACGACGCGAACGGCCGGCCCTTCTGGAAGCCGTCGAGGCCGCGGAAGAGCCGGAGAAAGACGTTCTGGGCGACGTCCTCGCGATCCGACACCGGCACTCCGAGCAACCGGAGCACGCGGAGCACGCGTGCCTCGTGGCGCCGGAGAAGGGCCTCGAACGCACGGGCGTCCCCCGCGCGCGCCGCCTCGATCAGCGAGGCTTCGGACGCGTCGTCGTCAGAAAGGGCTCTTGTTGCCACGGGCGTCCACAGCGAGGACCGAATAGTACTGGCTCGCGGCGGGCGCGGTCACGCTGAATGAAGGGCTCGTCGGAGAGCCGAGGAGAGGCACCGTGCCGTTCTTGACGTCGGTGCGAGTGAAGGGGTGGTCGCTCGCGTAGACCTCGTAGTGCTGGATCGCGAGCGGGTTTCCGTCGAAGTCGGTCGTCACCGCCGGCCAGCTCAGGCCGAGGTTGTAGCCGCCGGAGCCGTCCGGCGTCTTCGAGAGCGTGAGCACGTCGATCCCGTTGGGGAGCTGATTGCCGAGGCCGCCGACGTTGCCGGAGGTGTCCACGGCGCGCACGAGCCAGTAGTAGTTGTTCGCGTCCGCCAGGATGCCGGTGTCGGTGAAGGTGGCGGCTGTCGGCGTGGCGATCCTGTTCCCGGGACCCGGGATGAAGTCGGGCGTCGTTCCCCGATAGACCTCGTAGTTCGCGACCGTCTCGGCCTTCCCGTAGATGTCGGTCGTCACCGCCGGCCACGTGAGCACGGCGCTCGTCCCCGACTTGTCGACGTGCAGCCCCGAGATGAACTCCGGCGAGCGCACGCCGCGCACGAAGGTCGGCGTCCCCTGCTGCTCCCCGGAATATCCGGAGGTGTGGCCCGAGGTGTTCGACGCGGTGATCGCGACGTAGTACGTCGTGCCGTTCGTCAGGCTCGTAAGCGTGTAGCTCGTCGCCTTCCCCGCGCTGCCCGAGAACGTGTAGGTGCCCGGCGCCGTTCCCCACCACACGGTGTAGTGGTCGAAGTCGGACTCGAGGTTCGCGGCCCACGAGAGGTTGAGCTTCCCGCCGGTCTCCGGGTCGGTGACCGTGAGGCCGGTCGGCGCCGCCGGCGATCCGGGGTTGAGCGGCGTCGCCTGGACGCAGTCCGGACCGTTGACGGCGCAATCGCTGTTGAAGTTCGACCAGCGGCTCTCGAACCCGCTCGTGTCCTCCGCGACGACGTAGTAGAGATAGCTCTTCGCGTTCGTGACCGTCGTGTCGCTGAACGACGTCGTCGTGAGGAGCGAGGCGATCTTCGTGTACCCCGGGATCGCCCCCACCGCACGGTAGACGTCGTACTTCGCCCCCGCCGTCGTGCTCGCCGTCCACGTGAGGTTGACGACCGCATTGCCCGCGGCCGCGACGAGCGCCGTCGCCGGGTTCACCGCAGGGAAGATGAGACGCGTCGAGGGGTCACCGAGCAGAACGTAGTTCTGGCACGCCTGCGCGGCGCCGAGCTGGCAGGCGAAGTTCGTGCCCACCGCGACAGCGTTCCCGAGCATGCGCTCCTTGTACTTCCCGAAGAGGTCCTCGAACATCTGGTCGGAGATGTCCTGCGTCTGATAGCCGTCGGTCAGCCCGGAGGGCGCGAAGACGGCGATCGCACCGCCGCCGCTCCGTTTCAAGAAATCCTCGCCGAGCGTGACGTCGTTCGTGTCTTCGAAGCCGCCGGTGAGGCAATTGTGTGCGATGAGCCAGGGCTGCTTCGTGGCGTTCACGAGCCCGTTGACGTCGAAGATCGCGTTGGGCGGCGGGGGCCAGCCTTCGGCGAAGAACGCGTCGTCGGACCAGACGTTGAAGTTCCCGTGGCCGACGTACTGCATGATCGAGGCGCCGTCGGAGATCCCGTCGGTGCCGTTGAGCGCCTTCTTGATGTCCGAGCGGAGCGACTCCGGCTGGCAGCTCGAAGGGTTCTGGTTGCAGTAGTCGGTCCAGTACCGCAGCGTCCGCGCGGTGTGCGGCGGGATCTTCATGTGGCTCTTCGCGAGGTCGTTCGTCGCCTCGAAATCGGCGGCCTCGTTCACGTCGTAGTTCTTGCCGCGGTCGGAGACGAAGAGGGCGTGGCGCCGCCAGTTGCCGGTCGGCGGATTCTGCTCGTACGCGAGGATCTTCTGGAGAACGATGTTCGTCTGCGCGTCGCTGCGCGTCGAGATGCGGCCCACCACGAGATCGGGTGTCGTGTCGGTGCCGGTGACGTCCATGAGGATCGAGTCGCTCGCGTAGTAGCCGAAGGCGGGGTCGTCCTTGAAGAGGATCTGCGTCGGCACGTAGCTGCTGAGCGGGACCGACGTGTCGTTGTACTTGTAGTCGTACGAGCCGTCGCCGATGAGGAGGACGAACGCCGGCTTTCGCCCCGACCAGCTCGCCATGGCATAGGCCATGAAGCTCTTGATCGCTTGGGGGGTGACGAGGCCGTCGCCGAACTCGTCGTAGACGTCCTGGATCATGACGACCTTCGACGTCAGGCCCTGGTTCGCGAGCTTCCAGCTCAGAAGCGAATTGAGCGTCGCCGTCGACGTGGCGCCGAGCGGCGTCGGGTGCGCGATGACGATGAGGTCGGCCTGGTTCGAAGGATCGCGTAGGGTCGTCGGAGGATCGGACGCGAAGTCCGCCGCGGCCGGGACCGCGATCGCGTTCGCTCCCGCCACGACGAAGCGCCGCGGCGTGCCGTCGGGAATCGACGGGTCGTTCGCAATGTGGAAACGCACGCTGAAGTTGCCGGCGGCCCCGCCGACCGTCCCTCCCGTGATCTTGACCGGGGAGGCGTTCGCGCTCGCGCCGACACGGCCGGTGACCTCCCAGACCTCGGGCGCGTTCGTCGCCAATCCCGTGACCTGGATCTCGGTGTCGCCGTCGGGCCAGTCGAAGGTCAAGGCGTCGCCCGTCGCCTGGAAGCTCCGCTTGTAGTGGATCTCGATGAAGTCGAGGATGATCTGGTTCTTGTACCCCGCCGATCCGGCGACGGCCAGCGCGTCGATCGTCACCTGAGCCGGGTCGCTGAGCGCCGCTCCCGAGCCGGGATAGGTCCACGTGAAGTCGTGCGTGTAGACCATGCGTCCGTCGAACGTGCCGTCGTCGTTGTTGGTCGCGAGGGTCGCGCTCGAGGCGTTCTTGAGCGTGATCCGCGTCTTGTGGTCGGACGCGGTCGTGTCTTCCGTGAGCCCGCGCAGGCGGACGAGCACCTCCGCCGGGTCGGTCGTCGTGGCGAGGCCGGGAAGCGGCACCGAGACGGTCCGGGTGATGCTCGCGGCCGGCGGGCCGACGACCGCAGGGTTCGACTCGGAAGGCGACCAGTACCACGGGTCGGCGCCGCCGAGGGGCCGGAACGCGTTGTCGGTCTCGAGATGCTGCACCGCGTCGAACTTCGTCGCCGGCGCCGAGAGATCCGGGGGCGCGCTGCGGGTCGCCAGACGCGCGCGGGCACCGGCCTCGGCGGTCAGGTAGTAGGCGTTCTCATCGGTGAAGTCGCGCGCCTCGTAGATGTTCGTCCCGCCGGGAAACTCGGTGTTGAGGATGGTCTTCGGCTCGTCGTCGAGCGGCTGTCCGTAGAACTCGATCCAGTCGCCGGAGTCGAGCTGGTCGTTCCCGTTGACGTCGTTGACGAGGATCGGGATCTCGTTCCCCCTCTCGGTCAGCTTGTACGTCGAGATCGGCTGCGTCTCGAACCCCGTCCCGTTGAGCTTGGTGAAGTCGAGGCGGACGATCCCGTATGCGCGAACTTTGACCTTGTAGCGGGGGCCCGCGAGCGGCGCGGCCGGTGCCGCCGCCATCGCCATCGCCTCCGGCGCGGTCCCGGTGCGGAACGTCGTCCCCTGCGCGTAGTTCGCGAACATCGACCGGTACTGATCTTCCGCGAGTGGGTCGAGCGCCGGCGCCGACCGTGCGCCCTCGTCGCCGTCGAAGGCGACGGTGACCTGGAACGAGCGCGCCACGCGGAGCCCGCGGATCCGCGGGTCGAACCGCACGGGCGTGACGACGACGTCGACGTAGCGCTGATTGCGGAACGTTCCGACGTCGCCGAGCCGCGCGATCGCCGCCGGGAAAGGATCGTGTCCCTGGAAGATCGTCGCGTCGGGCTCGAGAACGGTGTCGCGACGCACGCGCGGACCATCCCCCACCGGCGCGGTCAGATCGGTCTCGGGGTCGAGCTGGGCCGAGACGCGGGGCACCGGGCGCGGCATGGTGCCCGGCATCGTGTCTTCTCGAGCGGCGCCGAGGATCAGGCGCGGTGTCGTCCCCTCGGGGATCGCCACGCGCACGACGTGGAACGGCAAGTCCGGGACGCCCGGACGGACCTGTCTTCCCGCGAATCCATCGAGCCGGATTTGCGTCGAGCCGTCGGGGTGACTCGACAGGAGGAGCGCCGGGGTCGTGACCTGAAAGGTGAAACTCGCTTTGTCACGAGCTTCTTCGATCGGCGCTACGAAAGACGACGGCGGGGCCGCGAAAGCGAGCCCCGCCGTAACTCCCGCCAAGAACCCCCAGAGGAAAACGCTCCTGGGAGCCCTCATGATGTTGCCGGAGGGCCGCCTAACCCCCGACGATGCGGCCCTCGCTAGATCTTGCTCAGCTCTGGATCGGTCCGGCGCCGCAGCTGTCGTCTGCCTTGGCGCAAGCCACTGCACGAGCCTCGAGCTTCTCGGTGTGAATGATCGCCGGACGTTCGTAGGTCTTCCTCATGTCCTCCCCCTGAATGGAGCGCGTGTTGACCCAAAAAAAGTGCAGTCTTTCAATCCCGCCCGGCTACCGTGCCGGAAGCGCCTTGGTTATACGGTGCGAGGGTATCGTTTTCAACCACTTTTTCAATGCCCCGGTTCGCCGATCTGGAGCAATTCGTAAGAGCGGCGGACCGATTTCGCATTCAGGTCGGCCTGCGGGTAGATCCCGAGCGGGTCCCCCACCTGCTTTTCGGCCACACCGAGACAGAACTGGAAGTAGGCGCCGTTCTCGTGCTTGTTGAGCTTCGTACGCGCATCGACGGCGAGCTGCCGGACCTCGTTCAGGACCGGATTCGTTCCCCAGATGTCGTTGAACGAATTGATCTCGAGGACATTCGCGATCGCCCGGCGGAAGGCCACGCAGGGCAGGATGTTCCCGTACGGGTCGATCGTGAATCCGCTCCGCCCGGTGCCGCAGTTCGCCTCGACGCCGTCGGCGGCGCAATGGTTCTGGCGCGGCGGTTTCTTGCCGTGGTGGAGGTCGAGGTACCACTCGCCCCAGTACTTCTGGAGGAAGTCGTCGTCGGGACGAAGGGCGAGTGGATCGAGGTTCCCGTCGTCCTTGGGGGTGATCACGGCGTCGAACGTGGTGTGGCAGCCGAGGCTGTCCGCAAGATCGCGGATCTGGAACAGCTCGTGCTGGTTGAGCTTCGTGATCGGCACCTTGAGCTCGACCTTGACGCCGGCGTCGCGCAGGTTCCGGATCCCCTGCACCGTCTTGTCGAACGAGCCCTTGATCCGCGTCAGCGCATCGTGCGTCTCGCCCCTCGCGCCGTGGATCGAGATCTCGACCTCCATCGGCTTGAGGTCGACGACGCGCTTCGCCATCGCCTTGTCGGCGAGGAGGTAGCCGTTCGTGTAGATGCGCAGCGCCATGCCGAGGCGGCGCGCCTCGGCGGCGATCTTGAAGAAATCCTTGTGGCAGAGCGCCTCGCCGCCGGTGAGCGTGAGGTAGAGGACGCCGAACTCGGAGACCTTGCGAAGCGTTTCGAAAATCTCCGGCGTCGTCATCTCGCGCCGGCCTTCGGGCGAGTTGTAGCAGAACGTGCAGAGGTGGTTGCAGCGGAATGTCAGCTCGAACTGCGCCGACAGCGGGATCGCATCGGCGAAGGCCTTCTCAACGAGTCTGCGATAGGGGCTGGGCTGCTCGGCGGCTGCGCTCATGTCTCCAACATCCCTTCCCGTTGCAGGTCGTGCAGGAACGAGACGACGCCTTCCCGGGCCTCGGTTTCGTCGATCTCGAACTCGGCCATGACCGCCTCTTTCAGCGCGTTCAGGTCCCGCGTCCCGTCCAACAGGGAAAATACGACGATCCCGACGGGATTCAAGACCTTGACCTCGGCGCGGCCGGGAAGGACGACGAGACCGCCGTCATCGCCGATCTTGCGAAACGCCGTGTCGGGATGCCGGCGTGGCTTGGCCGGAAGGGTCTCGAGATCGGTCACGTGGTCTCCGAGGAAGGCCGAAAGTGTACGGTGCGGGTCCCATTTTGTCCACCCGGAACCGGACCTGTTCAGTGCGCCGGCGCCGCCTGGGAAAGCTTGTCGGCATAAGCGGTTCCGTCGGGGGTCCCGAGAGCCGACAACGCGCGGGCGCACTCCCCCGCTCCCTGGGTGTCTCCGGCCATCGTGAGCGCGAGGCCGAGGAGGTAGAGCGCCCGCTCCGACTCCGGATCGCGCCGCACCGCTTCCCGGAGCTCGCCGACCGCCTCCTGCAGCTTCCCGGCGCGCACGAGCGCGAGGCCGAGGTTCTGCCGCGCCGGTGCCAGGAACGGGTCGAGCGTCAGTGCCCGATGAAGGGCGTCGACGCCGCCGTCGAGATCGCCGCGGCGGACGAGGATCGTTCCCAGGTTGTACCAGCCCTCGGCATCGCCTTCTCCGGCGAGCGTCCGGAAGATCGAGATCGCCTCGTCGTCGCGGCCGGCCTCGGCCAGCGCCGCTCCGAGCGTGGCGCGCACCTCCTGCGACCCGGGCTCGCGCGCGAGCCTCGCACGCTGCGCCGCGATGACGAGGTCGAGGAGCGCCGCGTAGGACGAGGGCTCGCCGAGCGGGAGGAAGCGGAGCCTGGGGAACCGCGCGGCTGCTTTTTCCGGCCCTTGCGGCAGCCTCGCGACGATCACGTCGCCTTCGCCCGTCTCCGCGAACCAAGCCGCAGACGACGCCGCGTGCGCTTGCTCGGCGGTCCACAACAAGGCGTCGTCGTCGCTGCGGTAGAGCAGATGGACCGGATGCTCGGACCAGAGATCGACCCCCGCCTGCGCCGCATACTCGATCGTCGCTTGGCGGTCGTGCGCGAGATATCGGAACGCGTTCGGCGCCGAGTGCGCGACCACCGCGTCGGTCAAGCCGAGCCGGTCGAGGACGCGCAGGTTCGAGTCATACGGGATCGCGCCGACGGCGCTGATCGCGATGTGGGTGTCCGCGGGCAGCGTGCCACCGGCGACGAGCTGCGCGAGCCGCCTCCCTTCGGGGGCGACGGTCGCGAGGAAGAGCGCGTGTTCTTCTTGGCGGACACCGGCGAGCCGCGAGGTCGTGAGGCGGAGGAGCTTCCGGTGTGCCTCGCCCAGGCTGCGGAGCCCCGGCCACCGCAGGAACGGATCCCTCGCGGGGTCGAGGAACGCCGCGCGCTCCTGGGGAGCACCCATGCCGGGAAATCCCGGGCTGTAGTCCCGCGGGAACTGTCGGTGAGATTCCCAAGGAAGGATGACGAGACCGAGCGCGATCGCCGACGCGTACGCGGCGACCGCCCAACGCGGGAAGGTCATCGAGGCGAGCCCGCGCGCGATCAAGAGGAAGAGCAGCGGGAAGTAGAGATCGAGGGGCCGGTACTCGAAGTGGTCGCCGCCGATCGATGCGATGTAGATCGCGTGCGGAACGATGACGGCGCCGATCACCAGCGGGATCTCGGAGCGCCGCTCGCGGACCTCTGCGCCGATTCCCGCGACGAGCGGCGGGATCCAAAGCCACGCGGCGTACTCGAGAGCGCAGCACGCGACGTACGCGCCGCCCATCCCCCACCACGCGCGGCCTCCGACCTTCGCGTAGTACGTGTTGGGCAGCCACGCCCCGTAATACGCGTGACGAAAGAGGAGATGCCCGCCGACGATCGCGCCGAACACCCCGGCGTGGAGGACGGCATCGGCGATCCTGAGCCGCCGCCGCACGACCAAGACCGCGCCTGCGGCCGCCATCGCGGCCCCGCCGATGAGCATCCCGTCGGGACGCGTCAGCGCGGCGAGCCCGAGGAGCACGGCGGCCCACGGGACGCGCGCGCGGCTCCCGGAATCCGCCGCGGCGACGCCGTCGATGAGACACAGGACGCCGGCGACGGTGAGCACCTCGAAAAGGCGCGTCTCGAGCCCGCTCGTCGACCAGACCGCGACACTTCGCGTGAGCGCCATCCACGCCGCGGGAAGGACGACGAGGAACGGTGACGCGCGCGGCGGCAGGAAGCGCACGCTCGCCGAGACGACGAGCCCCCACAGCACGATCGTGAGCAGGATCGAGAGGACCGGTGCGACGTGCTCGGGCCGGAGTCCCACGCGGTCGAGCGCCGCGAGCACCACGACCCACAGGAAGTTCGTGTACCCCTCGACCCGCTCCCCGCCCGGATTGAAGACGAGGCCGGCGCCGGAGGCCAGGTTCTTCGCGTAGCGGAACGAGATGAAGGCGTCGTCGCACAGGAAGCGGTAGACCGCCGCGTGCGCGAGGAGCACCGCGAGCGTGACGAGGAGGGCCGCGCGCAGGCGCCAGGTCATCTTACGTAGCCCAGGCTCCTGAGACGCTCGAGCACCTCGGGATCTTCGTCGGACAGAGCCTCGACTGCCGGCGCTCCGCGGCGTCCCCACGTCGCGATCGGCGGCGGGGACGAATCTTCGAAGCAGCGCGCGGGCGACTTCCCCGGCATGTCCTTCGAGGCCGGCAGGTCGAGCGCGCGGAGGATGACCGGGGCGACGTCGAGGTCGCCGATCGTCGGCCCGACGCACGCCGGCACCGCACCCGGTCCCGTGACCGCGACGAACCCCTCCGCGTCCGCTCCCGCGCTCCGGCCGGGATCGGCGATGAGGACGACACGCGACGCCCAGCCCGCGCCGAGCGTCGCGAAGACCCTCGCGTCGAGCCACCTCACGTAGCCCTCGATCGCTTGCGCCGCGACGAGCGCTTCGGCGGTCCCGGGCGGCGTGCGCGCGAGGCGCGTGCGCAGGATGTCGAGACCGGGAAGGTAGACGAACGCCGAGCCGGCGGCGGGATCGGCGGTCAGCCGCGTGGCCGACGTCCAGGCGAACGCGTCGATGACGAGCGACTCGCAAACGAGCGCGCGCGGCCCCTCGGGGATCGTCGCGAACCGTTCCGCGCACTCACGCCGCCACCCGTCGCGATCGGCCGCGAAGGTTCCCGCGAGCCGGTCGAAGAGCGAGGCCGGCGAGGTGTCGCGGTCCTCCCGCGATCCCGCGAGCAGCTTGACGAGCGCGCGATCCGAGACGACGTAGCCGCCGGCGGGGTCGCCTTCCGTGCCCCGCGCCGGCCACGACGCCCACCAGCCGACCGAGACCGACGGGTGCGCGAGCGCGGCGATCTCCCAGACGGTGCGCACGCGCCGGCCGGCGCCGGAGGAGGGAACGGTCCGTGAGGGCAGGAGGAAGCGCAGCGCGGCGTCGAGCGCCGCGGGTCCGGTCCCACCGGCGATCGGTGCTGCGACCCCGGGGAGCCGGCGCGCTCCGGCGGCGCGGACGCCGTGCATCTCGGCCGGCATCCCCGTCGCGATCGTCGTCCACACCTCCGCGGGCTCGAGACCGTCGGCGCGGTGGGTCGGGCTCATCGCGCCGCGCGCGATCGCGGCGAGGAGGTGGTCGACCGCCCCCGACGGCGCGAGCGCCTCGACGAGGGCGCCGTCGAGCCCGTCGATCCCGGCGACGAGGACACGGTCCGCCCGTGCCGGTGCCTGGAACGGCGACGCCGGGACCGGATGCGCGGATCCCGCGCGCCACACCGGAAGGAGGAGCACCACCGCCGCGAGCGGGACGAGGACCGCGGCGCCGGCCGCTGCGGCGCGACGGTTACGATCGGGCACCTCACCGGTCGCGCCGACGATCGCCGCCAGCGACACGATCCCCGCGAGCCAGGCGATCATGGCGCTCACCGCGACGGCGCCCGCCAGGAAGAGCGCGTCCTCGCTCAGGCCGCGCTCCGGACGTCCCACCGCCCACACCGCGACGACGTACGCGAGGACCGGCGCCGCGACGAGCAGGCCGGCGCGCACGCTGTCGCTCGGCCTCGCCCCGCGGCGGCGCGCCCACGCCCTCGCGGCGGAGGCGCCGAGGAGATCGAGGACGAAGAGCGAGACGCCCGCGAGGGCCGCGAAGTACCCCCAGAGGACGAGCGCGTCGCGCGCGCCCAGGGCCGGGCGGTTCGCGGCGACGGTCGAGGCGGCGAGGAGCGCGCCGAGGAGCGGTCCGCCGATGACCGAGGCCTTGAACGCGGCGCGAAGGAACCCGAGGTCGCGAAGGACGAAGCGCTCGATCGGGCCCTGGAGGTAACCGTGCTCGACGAGCTGGCGCCTCACCCGGTCGTACGGCTCGGTCATGGGGCCGCCGGGCTCAACGGTCGCGGTCGCGGACCATGTCGGCGAGACCGGCGAGAACGGCCGCCCTCTTGCCGAACGGCTCGAGAGCGGAGATCGCCGTCTGGCAGAGCTCGTCGGTCAGGCGCCGCGCGCCGTCGATGCCGGCGACGTTCGCGAACGTCGTGCGGTTCCGGTCGAGGCCGGCATCTTTGCCGGTCGTCGCGGGATCGCCGCTGTAGTCGAGCAGGTCGTCGGTGATCTGGAACGCCAGCCCGAGATTCTTCGCGTACCGCCGGAGCGCCTCGACGTCCCGCGCGCGCCCCTGCGCGGCGACCGCGCCGAGCTCGGCCGCGGCGATGAAGAGCGCTCCAGTCTTGTGGGCGTGGATGTACTCGAGCGCGTCGAGGTCGAGCCGCCGCCCGGTCGCCTCGAGATCGGCGAACTGGCCTCCGATGAGCCCCGAGGAGCCGATCGCGGCGGCGAGGCACGCGCTGGCCTCGCGCTTCCCGCGGTCCTTGAGCGCTGCCGCGGATTGGATCTGCGCGAACGCTTCGTTCAAGAGGCCGATCGCCGCGAGGATCGCGTTCGCCTCGCCGTAGACGCGGTGGAGCGACGCCTTCCCTCGCCGGAGCGTCGCGTTGTCCATCGAGGGCAGATCGTCGAGGATCAGGGACGACGCGTGGACCATCTCGACCGCGACGGCGAGCGGGACGGCGTCCTCGCGTGCGCCGCGGAGCATCTCGCAGGCGGCGAGCACGACGACCCCGCGAAGGCGCTTGCCCGGGAGGAGGAGCGTGTACCGCATCGCCTCGTGGAGGGTCGCGGGAGGCGTTCCGAGGGGCGGCAGCGCGCCCTCGAGCGCCACGTCGACGAGCGCGCGCCCCTCCTCGAGGAAGGCGGACGGCCGTGCGGGGGCCGAAGGGGTCATCGCCGCACTTTATCAGGCTTGGGGGGCTTACCGGATCGAGAGGCGGGAGACGAAGAAGTCGACGACCTTCTTGTGGTAGCGGGCCAGCTCGTCGGCCGAGAGGCCCGACGCCCGCGTCGCGGGGAGCGTGATGAGGTTGCGCTCGGAATCGCGCCGCTCGGGGAGGGTCGCGTACATCGCCTTCATCGCGTCGTCGAGCCTCCCGTCGCCGGCGGGAGAGACGAGGAGCAGATCGCGCCCGGCCAGCTCGGGGAGAACGTCCGCCGCGCGGCGGGACGACGGCGCGCTGCCGGAGAGGAGCGCGAACATCGCCATCGGAACGCCGCCGACGTGGTCCTGGCCCCACGACCAGTCGGGGAGCGCGCCGCGCACGAGCCTCCAGCGCACGTCGGGCCACAGGCCGTCGAGGACGAGGACGCGGAGCGCGGGGCGGTCGGCCGCGGCGAGCACGGCGGCGTGCGCCCCCATCCCCGCGCCGAAGATGCCGATCGCCCGACCGTCGACCTCGCCCTTCGGAAGCGTCGCGACGAAATCGACGGCGCCGGTCACGTCGCGCGCCTCGTCGATGCCGAGCGTCGAGGCGCCGCCTCCGCTCGCGCCGTGCCCGCGGAAGTCGAACGTGAGCACCGTGAGCCCCTCACGGTTGAGCGCGATGGCGAGGTTGATGAGCGCGCTCTTGTTCTCGCCGAGGTCGTGGCAGAGGATGACCGGCGCCCTGCCCTTGGCCCCGTGGAGGAGCCAGCCGGCCAGCGGGACGCCGTCCGCCGAGGCGAAGCTCACCTCGTCCACCCGCGCGAGCTCCGCGCCGAGGTCGCCCTCGGCGGCGGCGGTCCGCGCGGGATGCATGAGGCGCTGGACCTGGACCGCGGCCATGACGAAGCCGGCCGCCGTGCCGAGGAGCGACACGAGGACCACGGCCCCGGGGATCGACCGCCAGAATCTCATCGAGGGGAATATAGGAACGGAGCGCGGATCTACAAGGTGGCGTGAGAACGGGCGATTTCGCGGGCGACCTTCGGCCCGCAGACCGCCGCCAGCTCCGGCTCCGTCGCCTTTTTCACCCCCTCGACGCTCCCGAAGGCGCGGAGGAGCTTCTTCGCCAGGACCGGGCCGACGCCGGGGATCTCGAGCAGGGAGGTCGTCAGCGTCCGGCGCGCGCGGCGTGCCCGGTGCTTGCCGACCGCGAAGCGGTGGGCCTCGTCGCGGATCCTCTGGAGCAGGTGGAGGGCCGGCGAGCGCCGGTCGAGCCGCACCGGCTCTCCCCCGCCCTGCAGGTAGATCTCCTCCTCGCGCTTGGCGATGCCGACGAGCGGCAGCGTCGGCAGGCCCTCCGCGGCGAGCGCGCGAACCGCCGCGCCGAGCTGCCCGGCGCCGCCGTCGATGAGGACGAGGTCGGGAAGGCGCCGTCCCTCGTCGATGAGACGGCGATAGCGCCGCGTGACCGCCTCGGCGATCGACGCGAAGTCGTCGGGCCCCGAGACCGACCGGATGTTAAAGATGCGGTAGTCGGACTTCTTCGCTGCCCCGCCCTCCCACACGACCATCGAGGCCACCGCGTCGGTCCCCTGGATGTTCGAGATGTCGAAGCACTCGATCCGGTTCGGCACGTCGGGAAGGCCGAGCGCCTCGGCGAGCGCCTCCGCGGCGGCGACGCCGTGGCTGTGGCGCGCGCGAAAGCGCGCCTCGAATGCGAGCGCGGCGTTCTTCTCGACCATCGCCAAGAACTTCCGCTTCGTCCCCCGCTCGGGGACGCGCAGGCGCACGCGGCCCCCGCTCCGATCCGCGAGCCAGCGTTCGACGAGCGGTGCTTCGGTCGGCAGCGCAGGCAAGAAGACGTCGGGCGGAGGAGGGGCATCCGCGTAGAGCTGCACGAGCACCTGGGCGTAGAACGCCGCGGGAGTCGCCTCGACGTCGTCGAAGGTGAACTCGCGGCGCGCGGAGATCTTCCCGCCGCGCATCTCGAAGAGCTGGAGCGCCACCTCACGGCCCTCGGCGTGGTGCGCGAGATAGTCCTGGTCCTCGAGCCCCGCCGAGAGGATGTTCTGCCTCACGGCGAGACGCTCGACGGTCTTGAGCGTGTCGCGGAACCTCGCGGCCTTCTCGTACTCCTGCGAGCCCGACGCCTCCTTCATCTTCGTCGTCAGCGACGCCGACAGCTCGCGGTCGCGGCCCTCGAGGAACAGCTTCGCGTCGGCGACGGCGCGCCCGTATTCCTCGGGCGTCGTCTTTCCGGCGCACGGCGCCAGGCACTGCTCGAGGTGGTAGTAGAGACAAGGCCGCCGCTTGCCGTCGAAGACCTCGCCACACGTCGCGACCTGGAAGAACCGCGG
Source organism: Candidatus Polarisedimenticolaceae bacterium (assembly GCA_036275915.1). Classification (NCBI taxonomy): domain Bacteria; kingdom Pseudomonadati; phylum Acidobacteriota; class Candidatus Polarisedimenticolia; order Candidatus Polarisedimenticolales; family Candidatus Polarisedimenticolaceae; species Candidatus Polarisedimenticolaceae bacterium. The sequence continues at coordinate 406,306 of DASUCV010000018.1, forward strand.
GATCAGCTTCATCGACCGCCTTGCGACCGACGCCGGGATGAACGGACCGTAGTACGCGTTCTTGTCGAGCTTGGCCTGACGGACGAGCGAGACGCGCGGGAACGTGTCCGCGAGCGACAGCTTCAAATACGGGAAGTTCTTGTCGTCGCGGAGGACCACGTTGTACGGCGGCCTCTCGCGCTTGATGAAGTTCGCCTCGAGGATGAGCGCCTCCATCTCCGTGTCGACGACGATCGTCTCGAGATCGCTCACCTCGGCGACGAGCTGCGCGGTTCGCGGGGGGTGCTGGGCGGAGGGCTGGAAGTACGACCGCACGCGCGAGCGCAGCGACTTCGCCTTGCCTACGTAGAGGAGCTTGCCGCCTACGTTCCGGTAGAGGTAGACCCCGGGCCGGTCGGGAAGACCGGCCACCTTCTCCTTGAGACGATCGTCTTCGGGCACGAGGAGCATCTTACGATTCGGATAAGATCGGCCGCTCGTGAGACGCCTCGCGGTCGTTCCCGTCTTCGCCCTCTCCACTTTTCTCGCCGCGGCGCTCCTCTTCCTCGTGGAGCCGATGGTGGGGAAGATGGTCCTGCCCCTCCTCGGCGGGAGCGCCTCGGTCTGGACGACGTGCATGCTCTTCTTCCAGGCCGGCCTGCTCGCAGGCTACGCGTACGCGCATCTCCTCGGGACGAGGCTTCCGGCGCGCGCGCAGGCCGCGGTGCATCTCGCGGTCGTGCTCCTCGCGTTCCTCGCCCTCCCGCTCTCGCGCGGCGTCCTGGCCCCCCCGCAGGGCTCCGGTGCTCCCGTCGCCTGGCTCCTCGGCGCGCTGACCGTTCTCGTCGGCGCGCCGTTCTTCGCGCTCGCGGCGACCGGGCCGCTCCTCCAGCGCTGGCTCCACGGTGCGTCTCCGGCGCGCGATCCTTACTTCCTCTATGCGGCGAGCAATCTGGGAAGCTTCTCCGGCCTCCTCCTCTACCCGCTCGTCGTCGAGCGTCTCCTGCCGATCGAAGGGACGCACGGATCGTGGAGCCAGAGCCGCCTCTTCTCCACCGGCTTCGCCGTCTTCGCGGCGGTGATCCTCGCCGCGGGAATCCTCGCGCGCACCGCCGGCCGCGAGGCGCCGGTGAGAACCGAGGCACCCTCGTGGCGCCGCCGCGGCCTCTGGGTTCTCCTGGCGTTCATCCCCTCGAGCGCCGTTCTCGGCGTCACGCAGTACGTGACCGCGGAGATCGCTCCTGTTCCGCTGCTGTGGGTCGTTCCGCTGGCGATCTACCTCGCGACGTTCGTCGTCGCGTTCTCGCCGCGCGTCACGATCGGGCCGTGGTCCGGTCTCGCGCTCGCCGTCACGACCGCATCGGTGGCCGCGTGCATGATGCCGGCGGTCCGCTCGGGCGGGCACCTGCTCGTCGTCGTCCACTTCGCCGCCCTCGCCGCCGTCGGGCTCGCGCTCCACGGCCGCCTCGCCGCGACGCGGCCGCAGCCGGGGCGGCTCACCGAGTTCTATCTCTGGATCGCGCTCGGCGGCGTCGCCGGCGGAGTCTTCAACGCCGCCGTGGCGCCGCTCGTCTTCAAGTCGATCGCCGAGTATCCGCTCGCCCTCGTCCTCGCCGCCCTCGTGCGGCCGCTCTGGCCTGACGATCGCGCGGAGCCTCGCCGGCCGCTCTCGTACGCCTTCGACCTCGTCGTCCCGCTCGCGATCGCCGGGTTCGCGATCGTCGCCCGCGGGACCGAGACCGCGTCGCCCGTGGCGCCCGGCTGGCCCGCGATGACCGTTCAGGCGATCGTGCCGGCGCTCCTGTGCCTCGGCGCCGCCGGATGGCGCGTGCGCTTCGCGCTCTCGCTCGGGGCGCTCCTCCTCGTCGGGTGGTGGCAGACCGCGGCCCCGCAGGCGAGCCTCGACCGCGAGCGCACGTTCTACGGCGTCCATCGCGTCGTCCCGAGCTACGGGCCCTGGTTTCGCCGGGGCGACTCCGAATCGCCGGCGCGCGTCGAGTTCCACATGCTCATCCACGGCGCGACGCGACACGGCCTCCAGGCGGTCGATCCGGACCGGAGGAGGACCCCGACAACGTACTACCACCGCTCGGGGCCGCTCGGTCAGGCATGGGACGCGCTCGCGCTCGATGGGTCGAAGGAGATCGGAATCGTCGGCCTCGGCGCGGGGACGATCGCGGCGTACGGCCACGCGGGCCAGCATTTCACCTACTTCGAGATCGACCCCGCCGTGGTACGGATCGCCCGCGACCCGCTCTTCTTCACCTATCTCGCCGATTCTGCCGCGCGGGTCGACGTCACCGTCGGCGACGGCCGCCTCTCCCTCGCACGAACGGCGGACGGCGCCTTCGACGTCCTCGTCCTCGACGCGTTCAGCTCGGACGCGATCCCCGTCCACCTCCTGACGCGCGAGGCCGTCGATCTCGCCCTACGGAAGCTCGCGCCCGACGGCGTGCTCCTCATCCATCTCACGAATCATTACCTGCGCCTCGAGGAGGTCGTCGACGCGATCGCGCGCGATCTCCACGCGAGCGCGTTTCTCGAAGGCGACCGCACGATGACCGACGCCTGGACGATCGAGGGGAAGGAGCCGTCGACGTGGGCGATCCTCGCGCGCTCGCGCGAGCGGCTCGCCCCGCTCGCCGCCGATCCGCGCTGGACGCCGATGCCGCTGCCCCCGCATCCCGGAGCGAAGGACGTGCTCTGGACCGACGACCGGTCCGACCTCTTCACCGTCCTCCGGCACTTCTGATCAGGAGCGGGACGAACGACGCGTCCCTCGCGAACGCGAGCGTTCGATGAGGAACGTCGTGGACCAGGCGGTCGAGGAGACGGTCGAGCGCTCCGCCGCTTCCCCATCCGTCGACGGCGAACGGCGCGTTGGCGGCGAGACGCGCCTGCGTCTTGATCGCGGGCTCTTCGGCCAGAGACGCCGCCTTCGCGTGCGAGGCCGCGAGCACCGCGGCGAGCGGCCACCGTCCCGGCACGCGCAGCGTCGACGCCTCCGCGCGGAACGGGCAGGCGAGCGCCTCGCGCCGGTGGACGAGCACGAGATCGTCGCCCAGGACCTCGGCCCCCGCCTCTCGCGCGAGCGAGGCCCACGTCGATTTTCCGGTGCCTTCTCCCCCGACGAGAACGAACGCGCGCCCGTCGAGCACGATCCCCGCGGCGTGGAGGAGCACGGCGTCCATCTCGGGCAGGCGCCACGCGATCGCCGCCATGAGCAGGTTGACGAGCCCCGCGGCCTGGAGCTCGGTCGTCGTCGCCACGAGGCAGATCGTGATCGCGCCGGAGCGCGAGACGACCGCGGTGCCCTGATCGATCGCGAACGAGGCGCCGCCGTCGGCGATCTCGGACCGCATGGTCTTCGGCGCGAACGGGTGCACGCGCGCCGAAGGAGGCTCGGCCTCGACGGTGACGGAGAAGACGGGCTCTCCCTGGAGCGCCGTGACGAATCGTCCCCACCGGTGCGCGAGCGCAGCACCGAGAAGATCGGAGAGGCCGGTCACGCGAACGCCGATCCCCGAGAGATCGACGTCGAGGCGGGTCACAGCCCCGCCGCGTCGATCGCGTCCCAGTAGCTGTCGTCCTTGCGGAAGACGAGATGCCGGAGCGGCACCTTCGAAAAGGCCGCTTCGACCGAAGCGAAGAGATCGGGGCGCGCGCCGAACGCCTCGGCGACGAAGGTCAGGTTGCCGACGAGCTGCCCGAAGACGATCGCGCGCGGCGCGTCCTTCACCTCGGCCGCGGGACCTTTCAGGATCCGGAACGCCGCGGCGAGCGGGAACCGGCCGACGACGGGCGGGCCCTCCTCGTAGGTCCCGCGGAACGGGCTGCCGACGACGTCGAGGCCTCCACCGGGCCGCGGGAGCAGCAGCGTGAGGTCGTCGCTCACGACGGTCGCGCGATCGGTCACCGCGGAGAGCGTCGACTTCCCCGCCCCGGACTCGCCGAAGAACAAGTACGCGCGCCCGTTCCGCACGGCGCTCGCGCCGTGGACGAGCGCCCCGCCGCGGGACGCCGCGTCCCACGCGACCGCGCAACGGAGGTAGTTCTCGATGGCGCGGAGGTCCGGCTCCACGCCGCCCGACGCGAGGACGAGCCGTCCGTCACGCGCGGCGGTATCGAACCAGCCGGCGACGCGGAGGCCGAGATAGCGGACACGCGTTCCGTCGCAGGCGATCCAGATGGGGTTGAACTCGAGCTCTCCCGCAGGCTCGATGAAGTGCGGGCGCTCGTCGATGCCGAAGTGCACGGCGATCGGCGCATGCGCGGCCGCGGCGTACGGGCCGTACCGCGCACGAAGCGCCTCCGCACGCTCCTCGTCGATCCCGACGAGCGCGAGCCCGACCGCGTCGAGCGCGAGGTCGAAGCGCGCGCCTCCCGCTGCCGGCCACTCCCGGTCGAAGAAGCTCATCGGCGGCGGCTCGCCGTGGCGTGCCGGATACGACTTGCCGCCCTTGGAGCTGTACCGGCTCGTCGTCACGCGAGGACGCCCTTCGTCTCGAGGTAGCGGATGCGGTCGCGGTGCGCCGCGGCCTCCTCGAAGTCGAGCCGCTCGGCGGCCGCCCGCATCGCCTTGTCGAGGCGCGCGATCTCGGCGACGAGCGCTTCCTGGTCCTCGAAGATCTCCTCCGCATCCTCTTCGTCGAGCGGCACGGTCGAGTAGTCGGCCGCGACCGGCGAGAAGAGCAGGTCGTCGATGCTTCGGCGGATCGACTCGGGTGTGATCCCGTGCTCGGCGTTGTACGTCTCCTGGCGCGCGCGGCGCCGGCTCGTCTCCGCGAGCGCGGCGCGCATCGAGTCGGTCTCGACGTCGGCGTAGAGGATCGCGCGGCCGTTCACGTTCCTCGCCGCGCGGCCGATCGTCTGGATGAGCGAGCCCGTGGAGCGCAGGTAGCCCTCCTTGTCCGCATCGAGGATCGCGACGAGGGAGACCTCGGGGAGGTCGAGCCCTTCGCGGAGCAGGTTGACGCCGACGAGCACGTCGAACTCCCCCTTGCGAAGATCCCGCAGGATCTTGACCCGCTCGAGCGTCTCGACGTCGGCGTGCAGGTACTCGACGCGGACGCCGACGTCGCGGTAGTACTCGGTCAGGTCCTCCGCCATCCGCTTCGTGAGCGTCGTCACGAGCACGCGCTCGCCCGAGGCCGCGCGCGTGCGGATCTCGCCGAGGAGGTCGTCGACCTGCCCCGCGATGGGACGCACGATGACTTCCGGATCGATGAGGCCCGTCGGCCGCACGACCTGCTCGACGACCTCGCCGCCGGCGAGGCGCAGCTCGTACGGAGCCGGCGTCGCCGAGACGTAGATCGCCTGGCCGCGGCGCTCCTCGAACTCGTCGAACGTCAGCGGGCGGTTGTCGAGCGCGGACGGGAGTCGGAACCCGAAGTCGACGAGCGTGAGCTTGCGCGAGCGGTCGCCGTGGTACATCGCGCGGACCTGCGGCATCGACGCGTGGCTCTCGTCGACGACGAGGAGCGCGTCGCGCGGGAAGTAGTCCATGAGCGTCGGCGGCGCCTGGCCGGGGTGGCGGCCGGTGAGATGGCGCGAGTAGTTCTCGATCCCGTGGCAGTAGCCGACCTCGCGCATCATCTCGAGGTCGAAGTGCGTGCGCTGGTGCAGGCGCTGCGCCTCGAGGAGCTTCCCCGCGGCCTCGAGCTCGGGGAGGCGGACGTTCAGCTCCGCCTGGATCGACTCCATGGCGCGGATCATCGTTTCGCGGGGGGTCACGTAGTGAGAGTTCGGGTAGACCGGGTGCCGGTCCAGCACCTCGAGCACCTTCCCGCGCACCGTGTCGATCCGCGAGACCGTCTCGACGACGTCGCCCCAGAACTCGACGCGGATCGCCTCCTCGGAATACGACGGCCAGATCTCGAGGACGTCCCCTCTGACCCGGAAGGCCCCGCGCTCGAGGTCTCCCGGGACGCGCCGGTACTGGATCTCGACGAGCTTCCTGAGCGCGACCTCGCGGTCGAGCGGGGCGCCGCGCTCGATCATGAGGAGCATCCCGTGGTACGCCTCGGGCGAGCCGAGGCCGTAGATGCACGACACCGACGCCACGATCAGCGCGTCGCGGCGCTCGAAGAGCGCGCGCGTCGCCGAATGGCGCATGCGGTCGATCTCTTCGTTGATCGTCGATTCCTTCTCGATGTAGGTGTCGGATTGCGGGACGTACGCCTCCGGCTGGTAGTAGTCGTAGTACGAGACGAAGTACTCGACCGCGTTCCGCGGGAACAGGCGCTTGAACTCCTGGTAGAGCTGCGCCGCGAGCGTCTTGTTGTGCGCGAGGACGAGCACCGGACGGTCGGCGGCCGCGACGACGTGCGCGATCGTGAACGTCTTCCCGGACCCCGTGACGCCGAGGAGCACCTGGTCGCGGCGGCCTTCCTTCAGGCCCGCCGAGAGGCGCTCGATCGCGCCGGGCTGATCGCCGGCGGGGCGAAAGTCGGAGACAAGCTCGAAAAGCGCCATGGGATCGACATTCTAGTCGGACGTGTCAGGAAGGCGCCCGGGACGTGTTTCCGTGGACACGAACGCACATCGCACGGAAGAAAAGGAGCGATGCGGGGGCAGGTCACGCACGGCACGCCGCATGCTAACCTCCGACTGGCATGAAGCCCTTGAAGCGACGCACCCTCGTCCTCGGCGCGTTGATCCTTCCGGTTGCGATCGGAGGCGCCACCCTCGGTTACGGCCTCAAGCTCGATCTTCCCGACGTCGAGGCCCTCGACCGCTACACCCCGCCCTTGAATACCCGCGTGCTCGCGCGCGACGGCTCGACGATCGGCAGCTTCGGCGAGCAGAAGCGCACCCTCCTGGCGCAGAAGGACATCCCCAAGGTCTTCACCCAGGCGCTCATCGCGGTCGAGGACGCGAGCTTCTACGAGCACAGCGGCCTCGACTTCAAGGGGATCGCGCGCGCGGCGTGGCACGACCTGACCTCGATGTCGTTCGCTCAGGGTGCCTCCACCCTCACCCAGCAGCTCTCCCGCAACCTCTTCCTCAAGCCCGACAAGACCCCCAAGCGGAAGGTCGAGGAGATGCTCCTCGCCGTCGAGGTCGAGCGCCGGTACTCGAAGGACGAGATCCTGCGTATGTACTGCAACCAGGTCTACATGGGTCACGGCCGGTACGGCCTCGAGGCGGCCTCCGAGTTCTACTTCGCCAAGCATGCGAGCGAGCTCGACCTCCCCGAGGCCGCGCTCCTCGCCGGCCTGATTCAGAGGCCCGAAGGCCTCTCCCCCTTCAAGAACCCGGACGGCTCGATCAAGCGCCGCAACCACGTCCTCGACCGGATGGTCGACGCCGGCACGCTCACCCCCGCCCAGGCCTCCGAGGCCAAAAAGGCGACGCTCACGCTCTCGACCCGCCGCGACGCGACCGAGATCGCCCCCTACTTCGTCGAGGAGGTCAGGCGATCCCTCCAGGCGAAGTACGGCGACGAGGGGATCTACCAGCAGGGGCTCGAGGTCAGCACCGGGATCGACCCCGCCTTCCAGCGGATCGCGTCCGCCGCGGTCGAGCACGGCCTCCGGACGCTCGACAAGCGCCAGGGCTGGCGCGGCAGGACCGACCACGTCGCCGACCCGGAGAAGTGGGCCTCCGCGTCCTGGCGCGACGGCGTGACGGAAGGCGGCATCTACGACGGCGTCGTCCTTCAGACGACGAAGGGACGCGCCCGCGTCCGCGCCGGCACCGTCACCGGATGGATGGACGCCGACGGCATCAAGTGGACCGGCCGCGGCGACCCCGCGGCGCTCGTCCACGCCGGCGACGTCATCCGCGTGCGCGTGCTCTCCGCCAAGATCCCCGAGCAGGCGGTGTTCGCCCTCGAGCAGGAGCCGCGCGTCCAGGGCGCGCTCGTCGCGATCGATCCCAAGACCGGCGCCGTGCGCGCACTCGTCGGCGGCTTCGACTTCAGCAAGAGCGAGTTCGACCGCGCGGTCCAAGCGCGAAGGCAAGCCGGCTCGTCGTTCAAGCCGTTCGTCTACGCAGCCGCGATCGAGCGCGGCCTCACGCCCTCCGACCGGATCCTCGACGCGCCGACCGTGTTCGTCGAGCCGGGAACGTGGAGCGTGTACGAGCCCGAGAACTACGGCAACAAGTACTACGGCCTCCTCACCGCGCGCGAGGCGCTCGAGAAGTCGGCGAACATCTCCGCCGTGAAGGTCCTCGACCGCGCCGGCTTCGATCCGGTGATCCAGCTCGCGCGCCAGCTCGGTGTGACGACCGAGCTCAAGCCGTACCCGTCGATGGCGCTCGGCGCCTTCGAGGTCAGCCTCCTCGAGATGACGAGCGCCTACGGCACCTTCGCCAACGAAGGCGTCCACGTCTCGCCGTACCTCGTCGAGGAGGTGAAGAACCGCGAAGGCACCTCGCTCGAGCGCGTGCGCCCCGAGGTCCAGGAAGCGCTCACCCCCGAGATCGCCGCGATGATGAACTCGCTCCTCGAAGGGGTCATCACCGACGGCACCGGCGCCGCCGCCGCGAGCCTCGGCCGCCCGCTCGCCGGCAAGACGGGAACCACCGACGACTTCACCGACGCCTGGTTCATCGGCTACACGCCCGACCTCGTCGTCGGCGTATGGGTCGGCTTCGACACGAAGAAGACGCTCGGCTCGAAGGAGACCGGCGCGCAAGCGGCGCTCCCGATCTGGCAGGAGTTCATCCAGGAATCGATGCGCGACGTCCCGCCCGTCCCCTTCCCCGACGCACCCGGTGTGACGAAGATCACCGTCGACCGCCAGACCGGCCTGAGGGCCGCCGCCGGCGCCGGCTGCACCGAGCTCATCGAAGAGACCTTCCTCGCCGGCACCGAGCCCTCCACGGAATGTTCCGCCGCCGAGCACGAGCGCCTCGCGATGCCGTGGACGGTCCAGCGCTACCCGCTCGACGAGAGCGGCACTATCCTCGTCCCCGACGTCGACCTCGCCGCGCTCCAGCGCGACGAGCCGTTCCTCTCGATCGACGGCCGCTCGATCGGCCTCGCCGCGCCCGGCGGCATGGTCAAGCTCCCGCTCCGCATCACGAGCGGCGCGACGCCGCGCATGCCCGCCTCGCTCGAAGGCCACGTCGATCCCACGCCGTGGGTCGGCAAGGACGGCCGCCCCGCCGAGGTCGTGCTCTTGGGCGAGGCCGCGCGCGCGGACACGGTGGCGAAGCTGGGTCAGTAGCCGGCCATCGGCATGCCCAAGAAAAGGCTTTCACGCAACGCCAAGCGGGCAGACCGATGGATCCAAGTTCTCTTGCTGGCGCACTTCATTGCAGGAGGAGTGGTCGCCCAAGCGGTGTGTCTGGAGCCAACTGCGAAGGTGTGCGCCGAGTATGCTCATCGCGACCTCATTGCCGTCGTGACAGCCGTGTCGAAGCGAGAGGTTCCAGATGCCCAGGACCCCGGCGAAGTCATGGGAACAATGTTTCACGTGCGCGTCGAACGTGTCTTGAAGGGCCCGGCCATCAAAGTTGACGATATCTTCACCGAGAACGCGAGCGATCGTTATCCGCTCGAGATTGGCGTGAGGTACTTGATCTTCGCGTCCTTCAACGCGAACCTCAACACGTGGGAAGTCACCAACTGCAGTCTCTCGCGCCCGTTCGCCGAAGCCGCTCAGACGATGAAGGAGATTGAACGCGTCAAGACCGCGAAGGATGGTGTGATCGAGGGGAGAGTCGTTAAGCGGTCGACTTGGAAAGGCATCGCCGGCGTCAGCGTACTCGTTGTGTCTCAGATTCCTCCAGGCATGAAATCACTCGCGACAACCGATCGCGGTGGGTGGTTCCATCTGAAAGTGCCCCCGGGCGATTATGTCGCGTCAGTCGACCGAGCCGGCGTTCGGCCTTTCGACTTGAGCTATGACGATCCAAACGGATTTCGCGTGCCCGTGGGTGGTTGCGGCCTTCTCCAGTTCGTCGAGGAGAATGAGTAGCTGGCTGACTTCAGGCCGTTGCAAGTCAGAGAAAAGCTTTCGCACACACTATCAGGGCCCAATAGTGTCTGAGAGCGCCTATCGACCTCCGACTAACTTCCGACCAACCCCAACGCCGGCCCCCAATGCTGCTCGCGATCGCCGAGCTTCGCGTCGAGCGTCCAGGCCATCGAGTCGTACTTCCAGCAACGCAGCTCGGCGGCGCGGAGCGCTTCGGACTCGGTGAGCGCACCCTTCACGAGTCGAATGCCGAACGTCTCCTCGAAGGCGGAGACGAACGCGGCGTCGATCTCGTCCTCGCTGACCGGCCGGCCCATCGCGGACTCGAGGTCGGTGAAGTGCGTGGGATCGACCCTGACGCCGGTCAGAGCGGCGAGACGGGCGCCGTCGAGGCGCCAGGGCAATGAGCCGTGCTGGAGGAACGCGCGGCGCTTGCGGAACTGCGACGAGCCGAGGATCTTGCGGCCGCCGACGGTGATCTCCCAGGCGCCGGTGCGCTCGAAGCAGATCGCTCCGGGTTTGGCCCGCGGGCCGGGCGGCGGCTCGGCGGAGGTCGCTTCGAGGCCGAGACGGCGGAGCGCGCTGACGAGCGCACGCGCGATCTGGCGGTAAACGTCGACCGGCCCACCTTCGAACGGAGGCGTGCCCGCCGCGCCGATGACGGCGTAAGTCCTTTCGTGCTCGTGCAGGACCGCTTCGCCGCCGGTGGGGCGGCGCACGAGGTCGACCGCTTCCGCCGTCAGCGCGGCGGGTACGTGCGCGCCGGCGGCCCGCTGAGACTTACCGAGAGAGAGCGCCGCCGGACGCCACCCATAGAGGCGGAGCGTCGGGGGCGGTGGCGAAGGCGCCGTCTCGTAGCCCTCCAGGATCGCCTCGTCGACCGCCATGTTGCAGGAACCGTCCTGGCGGTCGTCCGAGAGGAGGCGCCACGTGCCGGCGCCGTCGCTCACGAAACGTCGAGCGCCGCGTGCGACTGACCGCGGAAGGTCGACGACCGGATATCGTGCTTGCGGAGGAGGCGCTGGAGAGCGGAGCGCAACATTCCGGACGACTCGGCCGCCGCGGTGACATTGCCGCCGTGCCGCTTGAGCAGGTCCGAGAGGTACGACTGCTCGAACGCATCGACGACGGAGCGCTTCGCCTCGCGGAAGCGCCGGTCGGCACGCACGCCGCTCGCCGCACGGCCGCGGACCGCGGCCGGCAGGTCCTTCACGCGGATCGTGCCGTCCGAGGCCAGGATGACCGCCGTCTCGACGGCGTTCCGGAGCTCCTCGGGCTTGCCGGTCCAGTCGAAGTCGGCGAGGGCGTCGAGCGCCTCCGCGGAGATCTCGATCGGCGGCAAATTGTTGAGACGGCAGAGTCCTTCGACGAAGCGGCGGGCCAGGGCGGCGACGGCTTCGTGCGTGTCGAGGTCACCGTCGGCGCCGAGGTCGCCGCGCAGGCGGCCGACCTCCTCGAGCAGCTCGTGCTGCGCGAGGGCGCGGGCGGTGAACGTGCCGATGCGGGTGGCGGGCACGGGACGTGGCAGCACGTCGAAGACGCCGGCGCGCATGGCCTCGGAGGCCGCCGCGTCGCCGTCGGCGTCGAGCACGGCCAGCACGGTCGTGGGCCGCAAATGACGCAGGCGCTCGACGACATCGAGCGTCGCGCCTCGGGAGCCGTTCATGCCGATGACACCGACCGCCACGGGTCTGGCTCTGACCAGATCGAGCGCATCCGTTCCCGACGAGACGTCGACGACGTCCAGTCCGGCGAGGCGCATCGCATCCGCGGTTGATGAGCGAATACCTTCTTCGCTGTCCCAGACAAAGGCCAGCGGGAGACGCATGTCGATCCTCCTCCTCGGCCGTCGACGGACACCCCCGTAACGCGAAGAGTATAGACACGAGATGTGGCGCGTGAAAACGGTAACGGGCCTATCAGGGACTAAGGTTTCGCCTGATGTCCTGGACACGCCGCTCGACGTCCCGGTAGCTCGGCTCGACGGCGGCGATCTGCGTGAAAAGATCGAGCGCGCCGTGCGTGTCACCCGTTTGGAGCAAGATTTCCGCGAGGTCGTAACGTAGCCCGGAGAGCGGCGCTTCCTCGTCGCCGGGGGCCTCGAGCGCCGCGCGGTACCACTGGATGGCCGCGTCCGACTCCCCGCGCTCCCAGTGGCAAAGGCCGAGCATGCTGCACGCCTCGCGGTAAAGCTCCGGAGCGCCGCTCGCGGTGCGGAACTCCTCGATCGCGTCGTCGACGAGCCCCATCTCTTTGTAGGCGATGCCGAGATCGTAGTGTGTGCGGAAGTCGCCGCCGTCCACCTCGGCGCGGACATGCTCCTTGAACGCCGCGAACACCTCGTCGATCGACTCCTCGGCATCGGGATCCGCGGGGCGCGCGGCGGCATCCGCGGCCGTGCCGGCGGCGCCGTACTCGGCGTCGAGCGCCGCGGCGATCGAGCTGAGCTCGTCCTCGTCGAGGCGGTCGTGACCGCCGGATTCCATCTCGATGACCGGCTCGGCCACCGGCTCGGCGGGCGCGGGTGCGGCGGCTGCGGCCGAGGCGCTCGCTTCGAGAGCGTCGAGCCGCGGCCCCCCACGACCGGCCGCGCGCGCCGCGGCGATCCGGGTGAGGGCGTCCGCGTTCATCCCCTGCCCGATGTAGAACTCGATCTCCTCCAGCCACTCCGCGTCGCCGGCGGCCGCCGCCGGGGCGGCCGTGTCGTCGGCGTCGTCGAAGAGGATCTCGAGGTCTTCCTCCTCGGCTCGCGAGGTCGCCGGCGGGGGCGGCGGCGGAGCGGGAGCCTTCGGCTCCGGCTTCGCCTGTGCCGCCGGTGCCTTCGGCGCCGCGGCTGCTGCCTTGGGCGCGGCGACGGGAGCCGGGGTGGGTGCGGGGGCGGGTGCGGCTGCCGGTGTCGGCGCCGCGGCCGCGACCAGGGCAAGCTTCTCGAGCGCACTCCGGCTCGCAGGATCGATTCCGCCGATCGTCGCCGCCTCACCTGCCAGCCGGCGGGCGCCTTCGAGGTCGCCGGCGGCGCGTTTCGCGAAGGCGCCGCGCACGAGGCAGTCGCGCAGGGCGCCCCGATCGGCGCGCGTGCGGAGGATCCCGATGAGTTTCTCGAGCGCCGCGACGTGGCCCGGGAAGCGCTCGACGACCTGCTGGAGCTGCTGGAGCGCCTCGTTGTGCAGGCCGTACTTCTCGAAGACTTCGGCCTCGGTGAGATGCCCGCTCACGAACTCTTCGTCGCCCGGTCCGAGCGGCACGGCCGGCGCCTCGAGCGCGAGCGGGGCGGGCGCGTCCGCACGCGGAGACGGCGCCGGAGCCGCGGCGACGGGAGCGTCCGGTACCGGGACCGGTGCCGCCGCCTTCGGAGGCGCGCTCCCCGTGGGGCGGCCCACGAAGAGGAGCGGCGAGGTCGGATCGAAGAGCTTGAGCGTGTCGAGGAGGGGCCCGAGCTTGTCGTTCGCTCCCTTCGCCTGCGACGCCCGGACGAGGCGCTCGATCGCGCGCGCGGTCGCGGCGCGGTTCCCCTCGGCCTTGCGGAGCTCGACGAGCTGCTCGAGCGCCCGCAGGTGGCCGCCTTCCTCGGTGCGGGCGAGGCGGTCGAGGAGGCTCGCGGCGCGGCCGTAGTCCCGCGCGCGGATCCAGCGGTCGAGGAGCGGCAGCAGACGCGACCAGAGGCCGCCGGCGTCGCCGCGTGCGAGGGCGCCGCGCATCGCCTGCTCGACCGCGTCCTCGGCGATCGCATCGCTCTTGGGATGATCGAGGAGGCGGCCCGCGCGCGCGTGATCTCCCAGCGATTCGAAGAGGACGAGGAAGTCTCCCGAGACGGCCTCGGCACCGGGCTTGTCGGGCCACGTCTCGTCGGCGATGCGCAGCGCTTCCTGGGGGCGCCCCGCGGCCGCATGGCATCGCGCGAGGCCGACCGCGGGCTCCGCACGTCCGGGCAGCAGCTCGGCCGCGCGCTTGAACGTGCGCTCCGCGTCGTCGTGGCGTCCCATGGCGAGCATACGAACGCCGACGGCGACGAGCTCGCGCCCGCCCTTGTCGGGATCGCCCTCGGCGGCGCGCGCTTCCGCGAGGCGCGCCACGTGGACGAAGTTCTCCGGCTCGGCGGCGACGAGCTTCTCGTAGACCTCGCGGGCCTTCCCGAACTCGCGCTGGCGGAGATAGCCCTCGGCGGCCTGGAGGAACCAGGTCCGCGCCTCACCCGGGAGCTTCTGCTTGAGGTTCAGCTCGCCGAGGCGCACGACCGTCTCGAGCCGCTGCGGCGCGGCCTTGACGATCTTCTTGAGGATGGCGATCGCCTTCGGATAGAAGCCCGACGCGGAGAACTGGTCCGCGATCCGGTCGTAATACGCGATCGCGTCCGCTCCGCGGTCGGCCCGCGCCAGCAGGTCGCCGATGCGGTTCAGCATGAGCAGGTCCTTGGGCGCGTCCTCGGCGAGGCGCTGACACTCCTTCAGCGCGTCCGAGGGCTTCCCCTGCTTCAGCAGCCGTTCGGCGTTCGCGAACGCCTTCTCGCGGTCGAGGGGCATCGTCGCTATCGCTTTCGAAGCTCCTGGATGCGCGCCTTCTTGCCGGTGCGATCGCGCAGGTAGTAGAGCTTCGCGCGCCGCACCTTGCCGAGGCGCGTGACCTCGATCTTCTCGACGATCGGCGAGTGCACCGGGAAGATGCGCTCGACGCCGACGCCGCCGGAGGTCTTGCGGACGGTGAAGGTCGCGCGGAGGCCGCCGCCGCTCCTGCGCCCGATGACGTCCCCTTCGAAGACCTGGATGCGGGACTTGTCGCCTTCGACGACGCGGACGTGGACCTTGACGCGGTCGCCGGGGCGGAACTCGGGGACGTCTTTCTTGAGCCCCTCCGCTTCGATGCTACGAATCACGTTCATGACCTACCTCGTGGGCGCGATCGATGAGATCGGGCCGCTTGCGCGCGGTGGCCGCCCGCGAGCGCTCCGCGCGCCAGCGTGCCACGGCCCCATGATCGCCGGAAAGGAGTATCGCCGGAACGTCGAATCCGCGGAACGACGCCGGGCGCGTGTAGCTCGGGTGGTCGAGGAGCCCCTCGGCGAAGCTCTCCTGAGGCGCCGACGCGTCGTTGCCGAGAACGCCGGGGACGAGGCGGGAGACCGCGTCGACGATCATCATCGCGGGGAGCTCGCCGCCGGTGAGGACGACATCCCCGACCGACAGCTCCTCGTCGGCGAGCCGCTCGGCGACCCTCTCGTCGATCCCCTCGTAACGGCCGCAGAGGAGGATGACGCGCTCGTAGCCCGCCAGGCGCCGCGCGGCCTCGTGATCGAAGCGCGCGCCCTGCGGCGAGAGGAGGACGACGCGCTCGCTCGCGGCGGGCGTGCGCTCGCGGATCCACGCGACCGCGTCGAAGAACGGCTCCGGCTTGAGCACCATCCCGGCGCCGCCGCCGAACGGTGCATCGTCGACCTGGCGCTGCGGGCCGACGCCGAACCGCCGGAGGTCGTGGAGGCGCACGCCGATCGTCCCGGCGCGCCGGGCGCGCGCGAGCACGCCGTCGTCGAGCGGTCCCTGGAACATCCCGGGGAAGAGGGTGACGATGTCGAAGATCATGCCGGTCCCTCTTCCGGCGCGTTGACCTCGCGGAGGCCGTCGGGGAGCGACACCTCGATCCGTCCGCCGGCGGTGTCGACGGCGCGGACGATCGCGCTCGCGAGCGGAACGAGGATCTCGTCTCCGTTCGTCTCGCGGACGAGGAGGAGATCGGTGCCGCCGGTCTCCACGATGTCCTCGACCAGCCCCAGCGCGCCGCCGCCGGTCTCGACGACCGACAGGCCGATGAGCTGCTGCGCCCAGAACTCCCCTTCGGGGAGCGCGGGAAGATCGGAGGCCGGGACGCTGACCTCGGCGCCGCGGAGGGCCTCGGCCCCGTTCGCGTCGTCGACGCCCTGGAACTTGAGGACGAGACGGTCGCGGTAGGCGCGCGCCGAGGCGATCGCCCGGACGCCGCCGCCGACGAGCGCGCGGTGGAGATGCACCCAGCGCTCCGCGCGGCCGGAGACGACCTTGAGGGTCACCTCGCCACGGAGCCCTCGATGACCGCTGATGCGGCCGAGGAGGAGGGGTGCGATCGCCGCGCTAGTCACGGATCTCCAAAACGGCGCGTGTGTTGCGCTTCGTGCCGGCCGCCGCGACGATCGTCCTGAGCGACCGCGCGGTCCGGCCCTGCTTTCCGATCACCTTGCCGAGATCGTCCGGGGCGACGCGCAACTCGAGCACCGTGGCGCCGTCTTGCTCGACGACGTCGACGTGGACCGCCGACGGATCGTCGACGAGCGCCTTCGCGATGAGCTCCACGAGATCTTTCATCGCCTTCCCCGGCCGGATGAGCCGACGCGGGGTGGCCCCGCGCACGGCGTCTTATGTCAGACGCTGGCGCCGGCGCTCTTCGCCTTCTGGGCCTTTACCAAGAGGCTTCGCACCGTCTCCGACGGGTGCGCGCCCTTCTTGATCCAGGCCTGGGCCTTCTCCACGTCGAGCTGCACCGTCTCGGGCTGCGTCCCCGGGTTGTACGTCCCGAGATTCTCCACGAAGCGCCCCTGCGGGGTCCTCTGGCTGTCGGACACCACGACCCGGTAGAACGGGTCCTGGCGGGACCCCATCCGTCTCAAGCGAATCTTCAGCACGCGCCTCTCCTCCTGAACCCGGGACCGACAAAACTCACAATATAGCCTACCGGCCCAAGAAAGGGAGCTTGAACCCCGGGCGGCCCGACCGGGCGGCCTGGACCTGCTTCATGACCTTCCGCATCTGGGCGAATTGCTTGAGGAGGCGGTTGATCTCCTGGACCGGCCGGCCCGACCCCCGCGACACCCGCTTCTTCCGGCTGCCGTTCAGGATCTCAGGGCGGCGGCGCTCCTCCGGCGTCATCGAGTCGATGAGCGCCAGGACACCCTTGAGCGCCCCGTCGTCGAGGTCCGCGTTCTTGAGAGCGCCCATGCCCGGAAGCATCCCGAGGATCCCGGAGAGCGGCCCCATCTTCTGAAGGGTCCGGATCTGGTCCCGGAAATCCTGGAGCGTGAATTCGTTCTTCCGGAGCTTGCGCTCCATCTCTTTCGCCTGGGCGAGGTCGACCGCCTCCTCGGCCTTCTCGATGAGGCCGAGGATGTCGCCCATGCCGAGGATCCGCCCGACCATCCGGTCCGGGTAGAAGGCGTCGAACTCCGAGGGCCGCTCGCCGGTGCCGACGAACTTGATCGGGAGCCCGGTGACGTGGCGGATCGACAGCGCGGCGCCGCCGCGGGCGTCGCCGTCCATCTTCGTCAGGATCACTCCGGTGAGCGCGAGCGCGCGATGGAACTCCCCCGCGGACTTGACCGCGTCCTGACCGGTCATGGCGTCGGCGACGAAGAGGATCTCCTGCGGGGAGAGCGCGGTCTTCAGCTCGGCGAGCTCGGCCATGAGCGCCGCGTCGATGTGCAGCCGGCCCGCCGTGTCGACGAGAACGGTGTCGTAGCCGCGCAGGCGCGCCTCGTCGAGCGCCTCGCGCGCGATCGGGAGCGGGCGCCGCTTGCCGTCGTGCGCGTGGACCTTGAGGCCCGCCGCCGTGCCGATCCGGACGAGCTGCTCGATCGCCGCGGGACGGTCGACGTCGGCCGGGACGAGGTAAGGGTACTTGCCCGCTTTCTTCAGCCAGAGCCCGAGCTTCGCCGCCGTCGTCGTCTTGCCGGAGCCCTGCAGTCCCACGAGGAAGATGACCGTCGGCGGCTGCGAGCGGAACTGGAGCTGCTTCGCCTCGGGGCCGCCGAGGAGGGCCTCGAGCTCGTCACGGACGATCTTGACGACCTGCTGTCCCGGCGTGAAGCTCTTCGCGACCTCCTCGTCCTTCGCCTTGGCGCGGACGCCGTCGAGGAGCGCGCGCACGACCCCGACGTGGACGTCCGCCTCGAGGAGCGCCATGCGGATCTCGCGCAGGGTCTTGTCCAAGACCTCGTCGGTGATCCGCGTCTGGCCGCGAAGCGTGTCGAAGACGCCCTGGAGGCGCTCGGAGAGTGCGTCGAACATCGTGGGCGCCGCCTCAGACCGACTCGAGCAGGTGACCCATCTTGCGTTTCTTCGTCGAGAGGTAGCTCCGGTTCTCGTCGACCGCCGGCGTCTCGAGCGGCACGCGCTCGACGATCTCGAGCCCGTAGCCCTTGAGCGCGACGTACTTCCCCGGATTGTTCGTCATGAGGCGCAGGCGGCGGATCCCGAGGTCGTAAAGGATCTGCGCGCCGACCCCGTAGTCGCGATGGTCGGCCTGGAAGCCGAGCGCGAGATTGGCCTCGACCGTGTCCTTGTGGTGGCGATCCTGCAGCTCGTAGGCGCGGAGCTTGTTGGCGAGGCCGATCCCGCGCCCCTCCTGACGGAGGTAGAGGATGACGCCCTGGCCTTCGCGCTCGATCATCTCCATCGCGCGGTGGAGCTGGCGGCCGCAATCGCACCGTGTCGAGCCGAAGACGTCGCCGGTCAGGCATTCGGAGTGGACGCGCACGAGCGTCGGCGTGTCGGGCCCCGGATCGCCCATGACCATCGCGACGTGCGTGCGGTTCTCGATCTCGGTGTGGAACGCGTGGATCGTCCACTGGCCGTTCTCGGTCGGAAGCCTCGGGCTCGCCACGCGCGTCACGAGCCGCTCGTTGCGCATGCGGTGCCGGATGAGATCGGCGATCGTGAGGAGCTTCAAGCCGTGCGCCTCGGCGAACGGGAGGAGCTCCGCGAGCCGCGCCATCGTCCCGTCGGCGTTCATGATCTCGCAGACGACCCCGGCAGGCCGGAGGCCCGCGAGCCGGCAGAGATCGACGACCGCCTCGGTGTGCCCCGCGCGCTTGAGCACGCCGCCGGTCTTCGCGCGCAGGGGGAAGACGTGGCCCGGCCGCGCGAGGTCGTCGGGGCGCGTCTTCGGGTCGACGGCGACGCGGATCGTGCGCGCGCGGTCGGCGGCCGAGATGCCGGTCGTCACGCGCTCGCGCGCCTCGATCGAGACGCAGAACGCCGTGCCGCGCCGCGCCGTGTTCTCCTGCACCATCGGCGGGATCTGCAGCTCGTCGAGACGCTCGCCGGTCATCGGGAGGCAGATGAGGCCACGGCCGTGCGTCGCCATGAAGTTGACGATCTCGGGCGTGACGAACTCCGCGGCGCAGGCGAGGTCGCCTTCGTTCTCGCGGTCCTCGTCGTCCAGGATCACGACCATCCGGCCCTGGCGGAGCTCCGCCAGAGCCTCCTCGACGGTGGCGAATCTTGTCGGCTGGGCTTCGCTCATCGCGACCTCGACCGGGTCCGTCCCCGCATCCACGCGTCAAGATACCGCGCGATAAGGTCGGCCTCCACGTTGAGCGCGTCGCCGGGCCGGAGGCGCCCGAGCTTCGTCCTCTCGAGGGTCTCGGGGATGAGGGCCACCTCGAAGCTCCGTTTCGTCACCCCGGAGACGGTCAGCGAGACCCCCTGGAGGGCGATCGAGCCCTTCATCGCGACGAGGCCTGCGATCGCCGCCGGGACCGAGGCCGTGAGGCGCACGTCGCCCCCGCGGCGGGACAGCGCCAGGACCTCGGCGACCGCGTCGACGTGGCCCTGGACGAGATGACCGCCGAGCCGGTCTCCCAGGGCGAGGGCGCGCTCGAGGTGCACCGCGTCGCCCGGTGCGAGCGCGCCGAGCGTCGTCTTCGAGAGGGTCTCCCGCACGACGTCGGCGTCGAAGCCGTGCGCGTGGCGCTTGGCGACGGTGAGACAGGCGCCGTCGACCGCGATGCTCTCGCCCTCCCTGAGCGGCTCGCCTCCGAGATCGCCCTTGATCGTGACGCGCGTCAGCCCGGCGCGCCGCTCGACGCGCGCAACCTTGCCGCAGACCTCGATCAGACCGGTGAACACTCGATGCTCCCGAGGATCAGACGGTCGATGCCGAGCGGCACCGTGGCGCGCACGCGGACCGCCGCGCTCTCGTCCGGCGACGGCGCCGCGCGCAGGGCGGCGAGCGGCGTTGCTTCCGTCGCCCCGATGACGCGCGGGGCGACGAAGAGCGCGAGATCGTCGGCGAGGCCCGCCGCGAAGAAGGCGCCGATCGTCCGTCCCCCGCCCTCGACGAGGACGCTCCTCACGTCGAGCGCGGCGAGGTCGCTCAGGACCGCGGCGAGATCGACGCCCGCGTCCCGGCGTGGGACGCGCACGAGGTCCGCCACGCGGGCGAGCGCGTCGCCGCCTTTCGCATCGTCGGGAACGTACACGCGTGTCCGCGGCGTCCCATCGAAGACCGCGGCAGCCGGATCGAGATCGAGCGTCGACGCGACGACGACGCGCAGGCGCGGGGCGGCGACGCCGGGCAGGCGCACCGTGAGACGCGGATCGTCGCGGCGCACGGTCGAGGCACCGACGAGCACCGCGTCGTGACGGAGCCGGAGGCGGTGCGCGTACGTTCTCGCCGCCTCGCGGGTGATCCACGTCGCGCTCCCGTCCCGCGCCGCGATCTGACCGTCGAGGCTCTGCGCCGCCTTCACGGTGACGAACGGGCGGCGGCGCTCGTGCAGGCTGAGGAAGCCCGCGTTGACGGCGCGGCATGCGTCCTCGAGAACACCCAGAACGACCTCGATCCCCGCGGCGCGCAGGCGCCGGACCCCTTCGCCGTTCACGAGAGGGTTCGGGTCGCCGGTCCCGGCGACGACGCGGCGGATCCCGGCGCGGATGATCGCGTCGGCGCAGGGCGGCGTACGCCCCTGGTGCGCGCACGGCTCGAGCGTGACGACGAGCGTGCCGCCGCGCGCACGGCCTCCGGCCTCGTCGAGCGCGACGGCCTCGGCGTGAGGCTCTCCCGCCGCGCGGTGGTAACCGGTGCCCACGACCTCGTCCCCCGCGAGCACGAGACAGCCCACGAGCGGATTCGGCCGCGTCGTCCCCTCGCCCAGGACGGCGAGCGCGAGCGCCTGCGCCATCGCCTCGCGCTCGGTCACGGCCCTTCACTTGCGACGCCGAGGAGACCGTCGACGTACGCGTCGGGATCG
Organism: Candidatus Polarisedimenticolaceae bacterium; assembly: GCA_036275915.1. Lineage (NCBI taxonomy): Bacteria > Pseudomonadati > Acidobacteriota > Candidatus Polarisedimenticolia > Candidatus Polarisedimenticolales > Candidatus Polarisedimenticolaceae > Candidatus Polarisedimenticolaceae bacterium. The sequence continues at coordinate 427,204 of DASUCV010000018.1, forward strand.
AAGTCGAGGAGGTCGTCGACCGCTTCCCCGACGCCCACGAAACGGACGGGAACGCCGAGGTCCTTGCGGATCGCGAGCGCGACGCCTCCCTTCGCGGTGCCGTCGAGCTTCGTGAGCACGACGCCGGTCACCGGCACCGCCTTCGTGAACTCGCGCGCCTGCGTGAGCCCGTTCTGCCCGGTCGTGGCGTCGACGACGAGGAGGACCTCGTGCGGCGCGCCGGGCACCTCGCGGGACGCGACGCGGGCCATCTTCTCGAGCTCGGCCATGAGCGGCGTCTTCGTGTGGAGTCGCCCCGCCGTGTCGACGAGCACCGACTCGATCCGGCGTGCGCGCGCGGCCTGCAGCGCGTCGAAGACGACCGCCGAGGGATCGGCCCCCTCGCGATGGCGCACGACCTCGACGCCGGCGCGCTCGCCCCAGCGCTCGAGCTGATCGATGGCGGCCGCGCGGAAGGTGTCGGCGGCGACGACGAGGACGCGCCGCCCGGAGGCGCGCTCGCGCGCGGCGAGCTTGCCGATCGTCGTCGTCTTGCCGCCGCCGTTGACGCCGACGATGAACGTGACGCGCGGCGGCGTGCCGGGATCGGGAGCCGCGGGCCCGTCGTCGAGGCGCGCGCGAAGGGTCTCCCTCAGGGCCTGACGCAGCCCCGCCCCGTCGAGCGTCTTGCTGCGGGCCTGACGGCGGACGGCATCGATGACCTCCGCGGTCAGCGCCGGACCGAGATCGGAGGCGAGCAGGCCGCTCTCGAGGTCGTCGAGCGTCGACTCGTCGACCTCCGCCGCGCCGAACGCTTCGCGGAGGGTCTCCGCGATCCCCTCGCGCGTGCGCGTGAGCCCGCGGACGAGCTTCTTCCACGACTCGAACGCCATCGTCCCCTCAGGGAAGCATCTTCAGGAGATCGAACGCCTTCGACGCGTTCTCGCTCCCCGGGGAGAGGTCCTCGCAGCGCTGGAGATGCTCGCGGGCCAGCGCCGGCTGGTTGAGCTTCATGTACACGAGGCCGAGCCGGTAGTGGTACTCGCCGTTGTTCCTGTAGTCCGGCACCGCGACCTCGTACTCGCGCGCGGCCTCGTCGAGCTGCCCGCCGCGGTCGAGGGCCGAGGCGAGCTCGTAGTGCCCGCGCCAGAACTTCGGGTTGATCTCGACCGCCTTGCGCAGCTCCGCGATCGACTCGGGCTGCCGCCCCTGGGAACCGTAGAGGATGCCCAGGTTCAGGTAGACCTTGTCGGGCGAGGCGTAGGTCGAGTCCTCGAGGACCTTCTTGTACTCCTTCTCGGCTTCCGCCTTGCGGCCGGTGGCGTCGTAGAGAGCGCCGAGGTTGTTCCGCGCATCGGTGAGATAGGGATCGATCTCGAGCGCCTTGTCGAACGCCTTCTCGGCCTCCGCGTTCCGTCCCGAGAGGAAGCAGATCTGGCCGTAGTAGTTCCGGAGCGGTGCGTTCGTCGGCGCCGAGTCGACCGCCTTCTGCAGGATGTTGAGCGCCTCGGTGACGCGCCCGGCGTGATAGTACGACTCGGCGAGGCGGATGTTCGTCGCGGTCTCGCTCGCCGGATCTTTCGGCTTCGCCTTCGGCGCGGCGCAGGAGAGCGCGAGGCCGGAGGCGAGAAGGACGGTCGTGACGCGGATCGGCCTCATGGGCGCGCATTGTAGTCCACGCCTCAGTCGGGTCCGACGCGGATCGTGGCGAGGTCTCCGATCTCCGCGCGCAAGAACTCCTTGAGGCGTGTCATGAGCCGCGCCTCCGCCTGCCGCACCGCCTCGCGGGTCGTGCCGAAGCGGTCGCCGATCGCCTGCAGGGTCGCGGGATCGTCGGAGAGGAGGCGATCGTCGAGGATCGCGCGCTCGCGCTCGCCGAGATCGACGCGGAACCGTGCGATCGCGGTCTTGACCTTGTCCTGGAGCTCGCGGCGCGCGACCTCTTCCTCGACGGTCGGCCCGGACGCCGGCAGCACGTCGCCCTGCGTCCGGTCCTCGGCACCCGCGAGCGGCGCGTCGATCCACACGTCGCGCGAGCCGAGCGCCGCTTCGACGTCCTTGACGTCTTCCTCGGAGACGCCGAAGTGCTCCGCGAGCATCTTCGGCCCGACCTCGAACCCCGCCGCTTCGAGACGGCTCTTCTCCTGCCGCAGGTTGCGCAAGAGCTTCCGGCGGGCGTTCGTCGTCCCGACGCGCACGAGGCGCACGTTGTCGAGGAGGAACTTCACGATGTAGGCGCGGACCCACCAGGCGGCGTAGGTGGGAAGGCGAACGCCGACCTCGGGATCGAAGCGATCGATCGCCGCGAGCAGGCCGAGGTTCCCCTCCTGGATCAGATCGAGGAGGTTCTTCGCGGCGCGCCGGAACGACAGCGCGACGCGCACGACGAGCATGAGGTTCGAGGTGACGAGCCGGAAGAGCGCGTCGCGGTCGCCGGTCTCGCGGTAGCGGCGTGCCAGCTCCTGCTCTTCCTCGCGCGTGAGCGGAGGGTACTTCCGCAGCTCCGCCATGTAACGGCGGTACGGATCGACCGGGACGAGGCCCCGCTCGGCGGGAACGGGGGCGGACTGGACCTCCTGCGTGCCCTCGAGGGGGTCGCGCAACACGTCGGGATCGAGGTCGACCGGATCGTCGGGCCCCATCCTCCGAGGTTAGCAGCTTCGGCTAGAAGGTGGCTTCGCCGAGGTACTTGCGGGGATCGACCTGCGTGCCCGCGCGGAAGACCTCGTAGTGGAGGTGCGGTCCGGTCGAGCGACCGGTCGAGCCGACGTAGCCGATGATGTCGCCCCGCTTCACGCGCTGGCCCGGGACGACGACGATCCGGCTCATGTGCCCGTAGCGCGAGCCCATGCCGTAGCCGTGAGCGAGCTGGACCATCGAGCCGTACCCCGCCGTGCGCCCGGCGGCCGTGACGAGGCCGTCGGCGGCCGCGCGCACCGCGGTCCCGGTGGGCGCCACGATGTCGACGCCCTTGTGGAACTCGCGCGAGCCGTCGATCGGGTCGCGGCGCCAGCCGTAGCCGTCGGAGAAGAACCCGCTGACCGGCGCCAGGGACGGCGTCGATGCGAGGACCTTCAGCCGGTCGCTCCACGCCGACTCGAGACGGTCGAACGAGGCGTCGAGATTGTCCATGCGCTTGCCGACGGCGGCGCTCTCCTCGGGGAAGATCTCGCCGCGTCCGCCGAGCGACGCCGGGAGGCTCGCGCCGCCGGCCGGGTGCTCCGAGGGAAGGTCCTTGAGGCCGACGGCCGTCGCCAGCTTGCCCGCCATCACCTCGATCGCGGCGAGGTGCTCGCCCATCTGCGCCAGCGACGCCTCGTACCGGACCTTGTCGTCGCGCAGCTTCTGGTTCTCGGCCTCGATCGCCGCCGCACGATCGGCGAGCGCACGCGAGCGGAAGAAGAGGTGCGGGGCGAACGCGGCCGACATCGACACGGCCGCGCCGAGCACCGCGATCGCGAGGACGAAGTTCCTGGAGACGTGGAGCTTCCGGAACCGCGCGTGCGCGTGGGGAAGGATGAAGATCGTGTAGAACTTCCTCGGCATGTCCGAGCCTCCCTGCCGCGCCCTTCCCCCGGCGCGTGCCGGAACCGATATCAAGGAGGAGAGACGACCCGAAGTAGTGCTCGATCGTTCAGGCGCCCCGCTGAGCCGCCGAACGCTACCATGCACCCCCGGGAGCGTCAACCCTCCGGCGCCTCACGACTGCAAGATGTATTCCGGCGAGAAGACGCGCAAATACGATCACGCGCAGTACGAAAACGTGATCGCACGACGGGCGGTGTCAGTGGGGGCGACGCCGCGTGTCAACGCTCGAGGTCGCGCCCCACGAGCCTGCGGAAGATCTCGAGGTACCGGCCCCTCAAACCCTCGATGATCTCTGCCGGAAGGCGCGGCGCCGGGGGTTTCTGATTCCACCCCAGGCTCAGGACGTGATCGCGGACGAACTGCTTGTCGAGCGAGGGCTGAGGCCCGCCGGCGCGGTAGGTCTCCGCGGGCCAGAAGCGTGAGGAATCCGGAGTGAGCATCTCGTCGGCGATGACGAGATCGTCACCGTCGAATCCGAATTCGAACTTCGTGTCGGCGACGAGTATGCCGCGGGCCGCCGCATGAGCCGCCGCGTCGCGGTAGGCGGCGAGGGTCAGCTCGCGCAGGCGCTCGGCGGTCGTCCGTCCGATCCGCGCCGCCATCTCGTCGAACGAGATGTTCACGTCGTGCCCGCTGTCGGCCTTCGTCGCCGGGGTGAAGATCGGCTCCGGGAGCGCCGCCGACTCGGCGAGGCCGGGCGGCAGAGGGATCCCGCAGATGGTGCCCTGCGCTTGGTACTCGTTCCATCCCGATCCGGCGAGGTAGCCCCGGGCGACGCACTCGATCGGAACCATCCTGAGCTTCCGCGCAAGCGTCGCCCGCCCGGCGAGGGTGTCGGCGTACGCACGGAGGGAGGCGGGAAACGCGGCGACGTCCGTGGCGACGACGTGATTCGGGAGCCACGCCGAGGAGCGCGCGAACCAGAACGCGGAGATCTGGTTCAGGACCTTTCCCTTGTCCGGGATCGGGTCCGGGAAGACGCAGTCGAAGGCGGAGAGACGGTCGGTCGAGACGATGAGGAGCGTCTCCCCGAGATCGTAGATGTCGCGCACCTTGCCGCGCGCGGTGAGACGGAGTCCCGAAAGCTCCGTGGAATAGACCGATGTCGTCATGGCCCGAGTGTACATCGTCAAACGGGCCGGGTGCGCGCGAGGACGAGCGGCCGGTCCGAGATCCGGAGGGTGACGGGCAGGACCCCGGCGAGCTCGCCGTCGAGATGATAAGGAACGTCGTCGACCGGCGACACGACCCGCACCTCCCGCGTCCGCGCGACGAGCGCCCCGGGAGCGCCCGCGTGCGCGCCCGACCACATGCGGGACAGGATCGCCATGAGCCGCGCCGGACCGCCGTCGAGCGCGCAGACCTCGAGGACCGGCTCGTCGAGCCGGGCGCCGGGGGTCGGCCGGAGGAAGCCGCCGTACAGCGGCGACCGGCCGACGATGACCGAGTGCGCTTTGCGCTCGCGACTCTCCCACGCGACGCGGAGCTCGGGGAACGGGAAGGTGCGAAGACCCGCGAGCGCGCCGCGCGCGTAGTCGGCGAAGCCGATCTTCCCGCGGACGGTCCGGAGCAGCTCCCGGAGCACCCACGCGTCGAACCCGGCGCCCGCCATGAGCACGAAGATCCGCCCGTCGGCGTCGCCGGGATGCACCGTCCACGGATGGAATCCTGCCGCGAGCGCTCCCGCGGCCTCCGCGGGGTGGAGAGGCGTGCCGAGGACCCGTGCGAGGAGATTCATCGTGCCGGCCGGGGCGACGCCGAGCGCCGTGTTCGAGCCCGCGAGCCCGCCCGCGGCCTCGTGCGCGGTGCCGTCGCCTCCCGCGGCGAGCACGAGGTCGTAGCCTTCCTCGGCCGCGGCGGCGGCGCGCGTGCGTGCGTCGCCGGGACCGCGCGTCAGGTGGAGATCGACGGCGACCCCGGCCCGCGCGGCCGCCGCGGCCGCGCGCTCGCCCGCCGCCTTTCCGCCGCGCAGGAGCCCGGCGTTCGGGTTCGCGATGACGAGCACGCGCCGCGGACGCCGCTTGGGCGCCGGCACCGGGGCGGCGCCTAGCGGGCGTCGTGGACGACGTGGCCGCCGACGATCGTCATCACGGCGGCCCCGCGCAGCGTCCATCCGCGGAACGGGGTGTTCGAGCTCTTCGACGCGAAGCGACCGGCATCGACCTTCACCTCGCGGTCGAGGTCGAGGACGGTGACGTCGGCGTCCGATCCCGGCTTGAGCGATCCCTTGGCGAGCCGCAGGACGCGCGCGGGCCCCGCCGAGAGCAGCTCGACGAGGCGCGCGAGAGGCACGATCCCGCCGTGGACCAGGCGGTCGAGGCAGATCGACACCGCCGTCTCGAGCCCGACGACCCCGAACGGCGCGCGCGAGAACTCCACGCACTTCTCGTCGGCGTGATGCGGTGCGTGGTCGGTGGCGATCGCGTCGACCGTCCCGTCGGCGATCGCGGCGAGGAGCGCCTCGCGGTCGGTCGGCCGCCGGAGCGGCGGATTCATCTTGGCGTCGGCGTCATAACCGAGGACCGCCTCGTCGGTGAGGGCGATGTGGTGCGGGGTGACCTCGCAGGTGACGCGGATGCCCGACGCCTTCGCACTCCGCACGAGGCCGGCGGCGCGCCCCGTCGACATGTGCGCGATGTGGACGGCGCCGCCGGTCGCCTCCGCGAGGAGGATGTCGCGGGAAACCATGATGTCCTCGGCGACGCCCGGCCATCCGGCGAGGCCGAGGCGCGTCGAGATCTCCCCTTCGTGGACGACGCCCCCCTTGACGAGCGTCGGCTCCTCGCAGTGGTCGATGACCGGGAGGTCGAAGATCTGCGCGTACTCGAGAGCGCGTCGCATGAGCCCCGCCGAGGCGACCGGCTTGCCGTCGTCGGAGAACCCGCGCGCGCCGGCGAGCGCCATGTCCCCCATCTCGGCGAGCTCCTCGCCCTTCTGTGCCTTCGAGACGCACCCGATCGGATAGACCGGCACGACGCCGTGGAGGCGCGCCTGCGCGAGGACGAACTCGACGACCGAGCGCGAGTCGATCGGCGGCTCGGTGTTCGGCATGCAGGCAACGCCGGTGAACCCTCCCGCCGCCGCCGCGCGTGTCCCGGTGGCGATCGTCTCCTTCCATTCCTGCCCGGGCTCGCGGAGGTGGACGTGCATGTCGATGAATCCGGGGCACACGACGAGACCGCCGAGGTCGATCTCCTTCGCTCCGTCCGGGGCGATCGTCTTCGCGACCCGCGTCACGCGGCCGCCGTCGATGAGCACGTCGCCGGGGCCGTCCCACCCCGCCTCCGGGTCGACGAGCCTAGCGTTCCTGAGCAACAGCGTCACGGTCCCCTCCGGCGAGCAGATACAGGACGGCCATCCGCACGGCGACGCCGTTCGTGACCTGGTCCAAGATGACCGACGCCTCTCCGTCGGCGACGTCGCCCATGATCTCGACCCCGCGATTGATCGGTCCGGGATGCATGACGATCGCGTCCTTCGCCGCGCGCTTCAAGCGGTCGGCGTTCAAGCCGTAGAACGCCGCGTACTCGCGGAGCGTCGGGAAGAACCCGCCCGACATCCGCTCGAGCTGGATGCGGAGCATCATGACGACGTCCGCCCCTTCGATCGCCGCGTCCATGCGGTGCGTCACCGCCGCCCCGAGCGTCTTGCCGCCCGCGGGGAGGAGCGTCGGCGGCCCGCAGAGGACCACCTCGGCCCCCATCTTCACGAGGAGGTGCACGTTCGAGCGCGCGACCCGGCTGTGGAGGATGTCCCCCACGATCGCGACCTTGAGGCCGGAGAGCGCGCCCTTGTGCTGCCGGATCGTGAACGCATCGAGGAGCGCCTGCGTCGGGTGCTCGTGCGCGCCGTCGCCCGCGTTGATGATCGGGGTCCGCCCGTGCTTCGCGAGGAAGTGGGGCGCTCCGGCCTCGCCGTGACGGATCACGATGAAATCCGGCGCCATCGCCTCGAGATTGCGGAGCGTGTCGAGGAGGGTCTCGCCCTTGACGAGCGACGACGTCGAGGTCGAGAAATTGAGCGAATCGGCGGAGAGGCGCTTCTCCGCCAGCTCGAACGACGAGCGGGTCCTCGTCGACGGCTCGACGAAGAAGTTGACGACGGTCTTCCCGCGGAGGGTCGGGACCTTCTTGATCTCCCGGGTCGCGATCGACGAGAAGCCCACCGCCGTGTCGAGGATGAGCGTGATCTCGTCGGGGGTCAGGGGCTCGATCCCGAGGAGGTGCGGGCTCAGGAGCTTCATGCCCGGTGCTCCTCGCGCGCGTCGGCTCCGCCTTCGGCCTTCACGATGAGCACCTCGTCGGCGCCGTCGGTCTCCTGGAGTCGCACCTCGACGAGCTCCGTCGGCGCCGTCGGGAGGTTCTTGCCCACGAAGTCGGCCTTGACCGGCAGCTCGCGGTGGCCGCGGTCGACGAGGACCGCGAGCTGGATCCGGCGCGGACGGCCGAGATCCATGAGCGCGTCGAGCGCGGCCCTCACCGTGCGGCCCGTGAAGAGCACGTCGTCGACGAGGACGACGGTGCTCCCGTCGACGTCGAACGGGATCGCGGTCTCGCGGAGCACCGGATGATCGGCGATCCGCGAGAGATCGTCGCGGTAGAGGTTGATGTCGAGACGCCCGACCGGAGGCGCCGTGCCGTCGATCGCCGCCAGCTTCGCCGCGAGACGCCGCGCGAGCGGAACGCCGCGCGTCTGGACGCCGACGAGACCCAACGCGGACGACGTGCGATTGCGTTCGAGGATCTCGTGGGCGATGCGCGTCAGCGACCTTTCGATCGACGCCGCGTCGAGGACGCGGACACGCGCGGTCGTGCTCATCCGACTCCTTTCGGCCTCGCGGGGCCGGATTCAAGGAACGCGTTTCGGGGAGCGCGCGCATGCTAGCATGGCGCACCGGATGCCCAGAGACGTCGTCACACTGGTCCTTCGTAACGTCGATCTCGGTCATGGCAATTGGCTCCTCGAGTTCGACGCCGAGGGCGCCGCGGCCGGCATGCGTCCCGGACAGTTCTTCATGATCGGCGTTCCGGGCTCCGACGTCCTCCTGCGCCGTCCATTCTCCGTCTGCGGCCTTCCCGGAACCTTCGCCGACGGCGCCCCGGGAGCGGTCCAGGTCCTCTATCGGGTCTACGGCCGCGGGACCGCGCTCCTCGCCTCGCTCGGGCGCGGTGCGCGCCTGAGCGTGCTCGGCCCGCTCGGTCACGGCTTCACGCCGCCTCGCGCGCAGGGCGCGATCCCGCTCTTCGTCGCCGGCGGGATCGGCTCCGCACCGTTCCCCGCGTTCGCGGCCGAGCTGCGCGCCCTGGGCTTCGCCCCCGAGATGCACTACGGCGCGAGGACGGCGACCGAGCTGCCGCTCCTCGATTGGTTCGCCTCGTCGTGCGCTCCGCTCGCGGTCGCGACGCAGGACGGAACCTCGGGCACGCGCGGGCTCGTGACCGTTCCGCTCGAAGAGCGCCTCGCCGCCGCCGACCGCGCCCGGCTCCACCTCTACGCGTGCGGTCCCACGCCGATGCTCAAGGCGGTGGGGCGCCTCGCCCTCCGCTCCGGGGTCGTCTGCGATCTGGCGCTCGAGGCGCCGATGGCCTGCGGTTTCGGCGTCTGTCTCGGCTGCGTTCTCCCGACGCACGGTCCGGGGCCGAACGAGGTGCGCTACGAGCGCGTCTGCATCGACGGCCCGGTGATGCGCGCGGAGCGGATGGCATGGTGAGCCCCGATCTGTCGGTCGCCGTCGGCTCGGTGCGCCTCAAGAACCCGGTGCTGACCGCCTCGGGAACGTTCGGCTACGGTCTCGAGTTCCTCCCGTTCCTCGATCTCGCCGAGCTCGGCGGTCTCGTCACGAAGGGGCTCTCTCCGAAGCCGCGACGCGGCAACCCGCCCGAGCGTATCGTCGAGACCCCCGCGGGCATGCTCAACGCGATCGGCCTCCAGAACGTCGGGGTCGACGCCTTCATCGCGGAGAAGCTCCCGCTCCTGCGGCCCCACGACACCGCCGTCGTCGCGAACGTCTTCGGCGAGACGGAGGGAGAGTACGTCGAGGTCCTGGAGAAGCTCGACGGCGCGGCCGGCATCGCGGCGGTCGAGCTCAACGTCTCGTGCCCCAACGTCGAGGCCGGCGGCATGATCTTCGGGAACGACCCGAAGGCGCTGGCGCAGGTCGTCCGTGTCTGTCGCCGCGCGACGAGGCTCCCGCTCTGGGTCAAGCTGTCGCCGAACGTCACCGACATCCGCGAGACCGCGCGCGCCGCCGAGGCGGAGGGCGCCGACGCGATCTCTCTCGTCAACACGTTCGTCGGGATGGCGGTCAACGTGGAGAAGCGAAGGCCGGTCCTTGCCAACGGCAGCGGCGGGCTTTCCGGCCCCGCGATCCGGCCTCTGGCCGTATGGCTCACCTGGCAGGTGCGGCGCGCGGTCAAGATCCCGATCGTCGGCATGGGCGGGATCATGACGGGCCGCGACGCGGTCGAGTTCCTCCTCGCCGGAGCGTCGGCGGTGCAGGTCGGGACGGCGAACTTCGTCACCCCGCGCGCCGCGGTCGACGTGATCGACGGCCTGAGGGCGTGGCTCGCCGAGCGCGGCATCAAGGCCGCGGCGGAGCTGACGGGCGCGCTCAAGTCCGCCGAAGCGGCATCGGTGCCGGCATGACCCCTCGCGACCGCGTGTTCGTCGCCCTCGACACGCCCGACCGGGCAGAGGCGCTCGCGCTGGCGCGGCGTCTCGCCGGGAAGGTCGGCGGCTTCAAGATCGGGCTCCAGGCGTTCGTCGCGTGCGGCCCTCCGCTCGTCCTCGAGATCCGGGAGATGGGTCACGAGGTCTTCCTCGACCTCAAGCTGCACGACATCCCGAACACGGTCCTCGGCGCGGCGGCTGCCGCGGCGGCGCTCGACGTCCAGTTCCTCACCGTCCACGCCCTCGGCGGCGGCGCGATGATCGAGCGCGCCGTCTCCGCCTGCGGGGAGCGGACGATCGTCCTCGCGGTGACGATCCTGACGAGCCACGACGACGCGGCGCTCGCGACGATCGGGATCGAAGGTCCGGCGTCCTCCGCGGTGCCGCGTCTGGCCGCGATCGCGCGCGACGCCGGGGCGGGCGGCGTCGTCTGTTCGCCGCTCGAGATCGCGGCGGCGCGCGCCGCACATCCGCGCGGGGTCATCGTCGTCCCCGGCATCCGGCCCGCGGGCCCGCGCGCACCCGACGATCAGGCGCGCGTGGCGACGCCCGCTTCCGCCCTCGCCGCCGGCGCCGACCGGCTCGTCATCGGCCGGCCGATCACCGCCGCCGCCGATCCCGTTGCCGCGGCCGACGCCATCGCCGAGGAGATCGCCGACGTCGCGAGGCGGTGAGCGCCGGTGCGCGTCACGTTTCTCGGCACGGGCACCTCGACCGGCGTTCCGGTCCCGACATGCGGCTGCAAGGTGTGCCGCTCGTCCGACAAGCGTGATCGCCGGCTCCGCCCGTCGGTCCTCCTCGCGTGGGATGGGACGAACGCCCTCGTCGACACCTCGACCGATCTTCGCGAGCAAGCGCTGACCCAGGGGCTCGCCCATCTCGAGGCGGTCCTCTACACGCACGCGCACGCCGACCACATCTTCGGGCTCGACGACCTCAGGATGTACAACTGGGTGCGCGGCGGACCGATCCCGGCGTACGGCTCGGCGGCGACCCTCGCCGCGATCCGCCGGAGCTTCTGGTACGCGTTCGAGGAGGTCGAGGCCGGCGGCGGCAAGCCGTCGGTCGATCTCCACCCGGTCGAAGGGCCGTTCACGGTCGCAGGGCGTACGATCGTCCCCGTGCCGCTCCTCCACGGCCGGCTCCCGATCCTCGGCTACCGCACGGGCGGCTTCGCCTACTTGACCGACGTGAGCGCGATCCCCGAGGCGAGCTATCCGCTCCTCGAGGGGCTCGACGTGCTCGTCCTGAGCGCGCTCCGGCTACGTCCCCATCCGACGCACATGCACCTCGCCCGCTCGCTCGAGGAAGCGGCGCGGATCGGCGCGCGCCGCACCTTCTTCACTCACATCGCCCACGAGATGGCGCACGCCGAGATCGCGCCGACACTTCCCCCCGGAATCGAGCTCGCCTACGACGGCCTCAGCGTGGAGGTCGCATGACCTGGCTCCTTGCCGTCGCGCTGCTCCTCGCGCCGGCCGAGACGGCGCCGATGACGAACGAGGACGTCGTGCGGATGGTCGCGGCCGGGGCGGCCGAAGCGGCGATCCTGGACGAGGTGCGATCGCGGCCGGCGGCGTTCGACGTCTCCGACGACATGGTCGACGAGCTGAAAGTCGCGGGGGTGCCGCCCGCGGTGATCACCGCGATGAAGGCACGCGCGAGGGAGGCGGCGCCGCCGCCTCCGCCACCGCCGGTGCGGCCTCCGCGCGGCACGGTGCATCTCGTCGTCGCCGTCAACGGACGCTCGCCGAAGACGCTGAAGGCCCCGGCGTTCGCCGACGAGGAGCTCAAGCACCGGCTCCAGCTCGCCAAGGAGAACGAGGAGCGCGAGGTCAAGGATCTCGCGGTGTTCCTCGCCTGCACGACCGCCGAGCACGTCCCCGACCAGTGGCGGCAGAAGTCGCCTTTGGGACGCGACATGACGAACGCCTTCCGTCACGAGATGCTCGCCTTCGTCCCCGGCGACACGCCCGCGGGCAAGAAGCCGAAGCTCACGCTCCCGGAGACGCTCGAGGCCGACGTCGACGACGTCGAGCCTCACGCGCTCGTCGTCGGCGTCGCCGCGCGGATCGGCGACCGCTGGATGGTCCTCGCCCTCAGCACGCCGGTCAAGGTGACGCCGGAGAAGGACGCGGCACCGCTCGACGCGACGATCGGGGGCGCCGGCGCCGACTTCGCGTTCAAGGCCGCGCTCGCGGCGAAGAAGACGAAGGGCTAGAGGCGCAGCGAGACGAGCTTCGAGACGCCCGGCTCTTCCATCGTCACCCCGTAGAGAAGGTTCGCCGACTCCATCGAGCGCTTGTTGTGGGTGATGAGGATGAACTGCGTGTTGTGCGCGTACTCGCCGAGCATGCGCGTGAAGCGCCCCACGTTGAGGTCGTCGAGCGCGGCGTCGACCTCGTCCAGGAGGCAGAACGGCGACGGCTGGTACCGGAAGATCGCGAAGAGGAGGGCGAGCGCGGCCATCGACTTCTCGCCGCCCGACATGAGCGAGACGTGCCCCAGGCGCTTGCCCGGCGGCTGGACGATCATCTCGATGCCGCACTCGAGGACGTCTTCTCCTTCCTCGAGGACGAGATCGGCGCGCCCGCCGCCGAAGAGGACCTTGAAAATCTCGACGTAGTGCGCCCGGATCGTCTCGAACGCCTCGAGGAAGCGGTCGCGCGAGTTCCGATTGATCCGCTTGATCGACTCGCGGAGCGACGCCATCGACTCCTCGAGATCCTTCTGCTGCGTGCTCAGCGTCGCGTGGCGCTCCTCGAGCGCTTGGAACTCCTCGATCGCCATGAGATTGACCGGGCCGATCGCATCGACCTTCGCCTTGATCTCCGCGATCTCGGCGGCCAGCGTCTCTTCGTCGGCGGCGGCGAGCGCCTCCTCGCCCACGAGGGCGGCGGCTTCGCCGGCGGCGATCCCCAGCTCCTGTCGGCACAGATCGTCAAGATAGCCGCGGTCCGCCTCGAGGCGCGCGCGCCTCATCTCGGCTTCGCGTCCGCGCTCGCGGACGCCCTCGAGCTCCGCGCGGACGGTCCGGAGCGAGCCGTCGGCGGCCGAGAGGCGCTCGCGCTCCTCCGCGAGGCGATCCTCACGGGCGGCCGCCTCGCGCGTCTTCTGGCTACGCGCCTCGATCTGGACGGCCAGCTCGGTCTCCGTTGCGGCGCGCGTCGCCGACGCGTCCCGGGCACGTTCCGCGGTCTCGGCGCTCTCCCGCTCGGCGGCCGTGTCGCGTGCGGCGATCTCGGCGAGCACCTCGGCGAAGCGCAGCGCCTCGCGCCGCGCACCTTCGAGACGCTCGGCGCGTGAGGCGGCCTCGGCCCGCGCCGCCGCCTCGTCGTCCAGGGCTCGCCTGAGCGCCGCGTCGTCGCCGTCCAGTCCCGTGGCCTCGAGATCGACCTCGCGCTCGACGGCCGCATGGGAAGCCTCGGCCTCCGCGGCCGTGAGGTCGTGCGCCGCGCGGTCCCCGGCGAGCCGCTCGTCGTCGGCTCCCGCGACGTCGAGCTCGCGTGCGAGGACGTCGAGCTGGCGCGCAAGGCGCTCCCGCTCGTCGTCGGTGCGACGCGCCTGCAGCTCGAGCTCGGCGCCGCGCCGGCCCTCGTCCTCGAGAGCCCGCCGCGCTCCCGCGAGCCCGGTCTCGGCCTGGGCCGTGGCGACGTGCACCGCCTCGAGCGCCGCCTGCGCGGCGGCCGACTCCGCCGCCGCTTCGGCGAGAGCGGTGCGCGCCTCCCCCGTCTTGCGGTGATGCGCGAGGAGGCCGCGGTCGCCGCTCGCGCGCCCTCCGGCGGCGATGACGCCCGAGGCGTAGACGACGTCGCCGGTCGGCGCGATGTAGTCGACCCCGGGGTAGTCGCGGTGCAGGGCGAGCGCCGAGTCGAGCGAGTCGACAAGGACGGCGTCGCCGATCCGCGAGCTGACGAAACCGTCGCCCTGGCGGAGCCGCAGACGGTCCTTCAAACGTCCGATCACGCGCGGGTCGTCGCGCATCGATTCGGGAATCGGCACGTGGCCGTTCGACGGGACGCCGACGGCGAGCGCGCCCGAAGGCTGGGTCTTGCAGAGCACGATCGTGCGACCCGCGGACTGCGCGCGGATGAGGCCGGCGGCGCGGCTCGCGTCGCCGTCGTCCTCGACGACGACCGCGGGCAGGAGTCCCTGGAGGTACGCCTCGGCGGCGCTCTCGACGTCGCGGCTCGCCTCGACGAAGTCCGCGACCACGCCGCCGGTGCGGACGCCGGCGCTCGCCCCCGCGGTCAGGAGAAGGCGCACGCCGTCGGATTCGCCCGCGAACCTCGTGGCCACGTCTTCGAGGGTCCGGAGCGCGGCGGCCGCCGCGGTCTCCCGCTCACGCGCCGCCGCGAAGGCCGCCTGGGTCTCCGTCTGCCGCACGCGGAGGCTCTGCAGCTCGGCCTCGCCGAGGGCGACCGACGCGCGCAGCTCCTCGACGCTGCGCTTCGCGCTGGCGGATCGCTCGCCGTGGGTCGCGGCGTCGGCGACCCGGACCACGTGGTCGGCCGCCGCGGCATCGCGCTCTCGCGTCAGACGCCCGCGTTGAGCCGCGAGCCGTGCCGCTTCGTCGGCGAGCGCCTGGCGGCGATTCCGATGGGCCGCGAGAGCGTTCATCGACTCGAAGAGCGTGCGCCTCAGCGTCTCGACGCGCGCGCGGCGCGCGTCCCGCGCCGCCTGTGCGTTCGACACGGCCTCGCGGCACGCGGTGAGCCGCGCCTCGGCCGCGGCCAGCGCCGCCTCCTCGGCGGAGAGGGCGTCGGCGTGGGCCGCTGCGTCGGCGGAGGTGGCTTCGCGGCGTGCCGCGAGCGCCGCGCGCTCGTCGGCGAGCTGCCGCGCGGTCTCTTCCGCCTGGGCGATGCGCTCGCGGCACGAGGCGACGCGCGCCTCGTTGCGGTCGATCTCGATCTCGAGCCGGTGGAGCGCCTCGGCCTCGGTGCGCGCCGTGCGCTCGGATTCGTCGAGCGCCGCGCGGAACGCGACGACCTCGGCCTCGAGCGAGCCCAAGCGCGCCGCGGCGGCGGCTTCCTGATCCCGAACCGCGGACTCGGCCTCCCGCGCTTCGGCGAGCAGCGTCTCGACCCGGCGCGCCTTCGCCGCGAACCGGACCGACTCCTTCGCGCGGAGCTCCTCCCGCAGGCGTCCGTAGCGGCGCGCCTTCGCCGCCTGACGCTTGAGCGCATTGATCTGCCGCGCGACCTCGACGACGATGTCGTTGACCCGGAGCAGGTTCGCGTGCGTCGCCTCGAGCTTCAGCTCGGCGAGGCGCCGCTTGTGCTTGAACCCGGCGACTCCGGCGGCCTCCTCGATGATGAGGCGCCGCTCCTTCGGCTTCGCGTTCAGGATCTGGTCGATCCGGCCCTGCTCGATCGTGGCGTAGGTCTGGGCGCCGACTCTCTCGTCGCGGAGGAGATCCTGGATGTCGCGCAGGCGGGTCTTCGCCCCATTCAGGAGGTAGTCGCTCTCGCCGCTCCGGAACAGGCGCCGGGTGATCGCAATGCGCGGCTTCTCGCCCTCGCCGTTGGTCTTCCCCGCGAGGTGGAGGGAGACCTCGGCCATCCCCTGCGCCTTCCGGCCCTCGCTGCCGTTGAAGATGACGTCCTGCATGCTCGAGCCGCGCAGCATCTTCGCGCTCTGTTCGCCGAGCACCCAATTGATCGCGTCGCCGATGTTCGACTTGCCGCAGCCGTTCGGCCCGACGACCGCCGTGATCCCTTCGGGGAAGACGACCTCGGTCGTGTCCGAGAACGACTTGAACCCCGAAATCTGCATCTTTTCGATCTTCAGCATCGTGTTACCCGCCGTTGCGTTGAAACTATACAACGCGACCGCAATATTGAGGGGCGCAATTCGACGCCCTCCCCCATATCTTGTGGAGCCGCGGACGCTTCAGCGGTTGCGCGCGATCAGAAGATCCGGGACCGCCGCCAGAGCCCGCTTCGCCGGCCCGTCGGAGAACCCGCCGAGGCGCGACACCGCGAGCGCCGCGTGCTCCCGCGCGCGGGACGCCGCACGGTCGAGCGCCCCCGTGGAGCGGAGGAGCGCCGTGAGCTCGTCCCGCTCCTCGGATCCCGCCTCGCCGCTCACGATGCGCGCTGCGAGCTCGTACCCGCGCTTCGAGCCGCTCGCGAGGAGATCCAGGACGGGGAGGGTCGCCTTCCCTTCCCTGAGATCGCTCGCGATCGGCTTCCCCATGACCTCGGTGCTTCCGGTGAAGTCGAGGATGTCGTCGACGATCTGGAAGGCGAGGCCGATGTGCAGGCCGTAATCGCGGAGCGCGTCTTCCGCGGCCTCGTCGACGCCAGAGAGGATCCCGGCGAGCTCGCAACACCCGCCGAAGAGCACCGCCGTCTTTCTCTCGATCAGGTCGAGGTACTCGGGCATCGTGAGATCGAGCCGGCCGGCGTAGCGCGTCTGGATCATCTCGCCTTCGGTCATCCGGAGCGTGATCCAGGCGAGGCGCTCCATGACCCTGAGGCTTCCCGCCGACAGCGCCATCTCCATCGCCTTCGCATAGAGATAGTCGCCGAAGAGCACGGTGACGGTGTTGCCCCAGCGGTGATGGACCGAGGGACGGCCGCGGCGGGTCTCCGCGGCGTCGATGACGTCGTCGTGGATGAGCGTCGCGGAGTGGATGAACTCGAGCACGGTCGCGAGCACGACGTCGTGCGCCCCCCGGTAGCCGCAGAGGTCGGCGCTCAGGAGGTGGAGGATCGGCCGGACCCGCTTGCCGCCGCCCGTTTTGACGAAATCGCCGATCTCGTCGACGATCGCGACCGGCGACGCCAGGGAATCGCGGAAGAGCATCTCGACGCGGTCGAGGCGCGCCGACACCCCGGAGACGATGTCCTCCGCCGAGACGGGCTCGTGGGTCGCGCGCTCCTTCAGGCTGAACAACCCGGCGGCCCTGCTCACGTCTCCTCCGAAATTGGGCGGGATGGTAGCACTGTCACGGGTCGGCGACGATTTCCGTCCCAGGCGGCGGCTCGAACGCGAAGATGCCGTCCGGCAGCTTGCCGTTGCGCTTCGCTTGGGAGAAGACGTAGCTCGTGCGGTTGCCCATCTCGTCGAGGACGATCGCGCCCGCGATCGCGCAGTCCCCGCGGTGAAGGCTGAGGACCACCTCCGACACCGCCGCCGCCGCGCCGCGGGGAATCAGCTTGAGGGCCAGATCCCCCGGCGCCTCCTGAGGCGGCGGCACGAGCGTCGCTTCGAACAGTTCGACGAGCCGCCCGTTCCCCGCGAGCAGCTTCGGAAAGAGACCCGCCTCGTCGCTCAGGACCCCGCGCCGGAGCTGGCGATCATCCTCGAGGTAGAGCTCGGTGGAGCGTCCGACGAGGAGCGCGATCTTCCGGTCGGGGTCGAGGTAATCCCATCGGATCTTGCCCGGCCGCTCGAGGTAGAGACGCCCGGTCTCGGTCGTCTGGGCCCCGAGCGCCCCCGACAGTAGCGACTGGCGGAAGCGCGCCTCGAACGTCTTGGTGCCGTCGAGCCACGCCTGCAGGCCGCGAACGGCGGTGGGGAGGTCGGCGGGCGGCGCTGCGGCATGCACGGCCGCGAAAACGAGCATCGCGATCGGAACGACGATTCGGGCGGCGCCGCGCATGGCTCGACAGTTTACAGTTCACAGTTCACGGTTCACAGTTCACAGTTCACAGGTCACAGCCGGAGGAGGCCGCGATGCCGCTCGGAGCCGTGCTTCTGTTCCTCGCCGCAGCGCCGAAAGCCGCGCCGCCGAAGAACGACCTCGACCCGGTCGTCGTGGAGGCCGTTCGCCTCTACGACCAGGGAAACTACGAGGACGCCAAGCGCGATCTGGAAGGGCTCGACGCCGCCGGCGCCGCCGATGGGCCCCTCCTCTATCGCCTCTTCTTCTGCCAGCGCGCGACGGGAAACGAAGAGGCGGCCCAAGCCGCTCTCAAGCGCGCCGCGACCGCGCTCGAGGCCGAACTGCCGCACGCGACGAGCCTCGACACGCCGTTCTACCTCGCGAATGCCTACGCGAACCTCAACCGGACGGCCGAGGCCGGGAACGTCGCGCGGTCCGCGATCGACAGCGTCGAGAAGAAGAAGCTCAAGGTTCCCGAGACGCCGATCGGCCTCTTCCAGCTCGGCAAGCTCTATCAGGACGCGGGGCGCGCCGGCGACGCCTCGAGCTACTACACGAAGGCGCTCGCGGGCTTCGACCTCAAGGACGGACGGTACGCCGGGAACGCGCGCTGGGCCCTGCGCTACGTCGGCAACACCGCGTTCGCGCGCGGCGACTTCAAGGCGTCCGAGGATGCGTTCGCGAAGCTCACCGCGATGGGAGGTGCGCTCCCCGCGGACTGGAGCGCGCTCGCGACCGCGCGCGTCCGCTCGGGCCGGTATGCCGATGCGTCCGTGGCGTGGAAGTCGGCGGTGAAGCTCGACCCGGCCAACGCGGACGACGCCAACTACAGCGGCCGTCTCGCCGACGTCGCGTCGAGGATCGGTCCCCTTCCCGCCGCGGACGGCACGGGCGCCGCGTTCGCCGGCATGCCGCAGACCGGCCTCGAGGCGGTCTTGAAGGATCAGGCCGCGGCGGCGCGGGCGCTCCGGACCCAGGCCGACGGCGCGATGCATGCCGGCGGCGCCGCGAAGCCGCTCGACAAGAAGCTGCGCGCCGAGCTGGACGGCAAGCTCCTCGCCGCGCGGAAGATCTTCGTCGCCGCGGGGCTCGAGTACAGCGTGCGGCACCTGCCGATCCGGGAAACGGCGTTCCGCGAGGGGTACGCGGTGCTCATCTTCCAGGACAGCGAGTGGACGCTCCCGGCCGACCCGTCATAGCTCGTCGGCGAGATCGCCCAGGAGCGGCACCTTGAACCGCTCCCCTTCGAGCGCGCGGACGATGCAGAGGAAGACGACGAGCACGACGCCGAGACCGGTCAACGCGGCGGTCCCCTCGAAGAGAGCGCCGAGCAGCGCCCACAGCTTCGCGCGAATGAGCAGATAGATCCCCCGCGCGACGATCCAGAGCCCCGCCACGGTGAGGGAGAGCAGCACGCCCTGCTTCGCGTGCCATTTGACGAACTCCTTGCGCCCCGCGACGAGGGAGAAGAGTCCGAGCGGCCCGAGGTAGGCGAACACGAGCAGCAGCCGGTCCTGATCGGTCAATTCCTGCGTCAGATGCGTCTGCTCCACGCCCGGGTTTATAACACGCCGGCCTGTATACTTCGCGCGCCCATGCAGGACGCGGCGACCGTCACCCCGATGTTCCGGCAGTACCGCGCGCTCAAGGGGGAGAACCCCGGCGCGATCCTCCTGTTCCGCATGGGCGATTTCTACGAGATGTTCTTCGAGGACGCGGAGGTCGCGTCCAAGACCCTCGAGCTGACGCTCACCGCGCGCGGCAAGGGGACCGCGAACGTCGCTCCGATGTGCGGCTTCCCGCATCACCAGCTCGACGGCTACGCGGCGCGGCTCGTGCGCTCGGGACATCGCGTGGCGGTCTGCGAGCAGGTCGAGGACCCCAAGACGGCGAAGGGGCTCGTCCGCCGCGAGGTGGTGCGCGTCGTCACACCGGGGACGATCGACGACCCGGGCGTGGTCCCGCCTCACGCCAACGTCTGGATCGCGGCCACCGCGGCGTTCGACCGGCGCGTCGGCGCGGCGTTCCTCGACGCGTCGACCGGGGAGTTCCTCGCCTGGGAAGCCGACGGTCCCGGCGCATGGGAGGCGTGGCGCGAGCGCATGGAGGCGTTCGGCCCGCGAGAGATCGTCCGGCCCGACGACCTCGCGTGGCCGGAGAACGCGCGCGGTGCCGTCGACTGCCCCGACTCTCCGATCGACGCGTACCCATTCGGACCGTCGGTCGCGGGGGAGATCCTCAAGCGGCATTTCAGCGTCGCCTCGCTCGACGGCTACGGCCTGAGCGCGAAGCCCGCCGCTACCGCGGCGGCAGGCGGCCTCCTCACCTACGTGCGCGACACGATGCGCAGCGGCCTCGCGCACGTCGACGGTCTCGCCTACCACGACCCCGCGCTCCATCTCGTCATCGACGCCGCGAGCGCGCGCAACCTCGAGATCGAGCGCAGCCTGCGGGACGGGGCGCGCGCCGGTTCGCTCGTGGGAGCGGTCGATCGCACCGTCACCGCTCCCGGTGCGCGGCTCCTCCGGAGCTGGCTCGCAGCACCGCTCCGCGATCCGGCAGCGATCCGGGAACGGCACGAGGCGGTCGAGGAGCTGGCCGTGCACCCGCGCCTGCGCGCCGAAGTCCGGTCGGCGCTCGACGGGACGCACGACATCGAGCGCCTGCTCGCCCGCGCCGTCGCCGGGACGGCGGGTGCCCGCGATCTCCTGGCGCTCGCCGCGTCGCTCGAGCGCCTGCCGGCGCTCGTCGGCGCGTTGGCGCCGGCGTCGTCGCCGCTCCTTCGGGAGATCGCGGCCGCCGATCCCTGCGCCGCCATCGCCCTTCGCCTTCGCTCGGGTCTCGCCGACGACCCGCCCGCGGGCTTGCGTGAAGGCGGCCTCATCAAGGACGGACACGACGTGGAGCTCGACGAGCTGCGCGCGATCCGCCGCGACGGGCGCGAGAGCATCGCGGCGATCGAGACCCAAGAGCGCGAGGCCTCCGGGATCGCATCGCTCAAGGTGCGCTACAACCGGATCTTCGGCTACTCGATCGAGGTCTCGAAGGCCAACCTCCACCTCGTCCCGCCCCACTACGAGCGCAAGCAGACGATCGCCGGAGGCGAGCGCTTCGTGACGGCCGATCTCAAGAGCTACGAGGCGAAGGTCCTCGGCGCGCAGGAGCGGATCGAGGGGCTCGAGTACGAGCTGTTCGTCGCGCTACGCCAGGAGGCGGCCGCCGCCGCGCATCCGCAGAAGGCCGCAGCGCGGGCCGCCGCGCGGGCCGACGCGATCGCCTCGTTCGCCGAGCTCGCGGTCGAACGCGATTACCGCCGGCCGCGGCTCGTCACCGGTCCGTCCCTCACGATCGTCGGCGGCCGGCACCCGGTCGTCGAGCAGACGCTCATGGACGGCCCGTTCACACCGAACGACACGCGCCTCGAGGAGGGCGGAGGCGCGATCGCGATCCTGACCGGCCCGAACATGGGCGGGAAATCGACCTACCTACGCCAGGTCGCGCTCATCGTGCTCCTCGCGCAGTCGGGCTCGTTCGTGCCGGCCGAGGACGCCGAGATCGGCCTCGTCGACCGGATCTTCTGCCGCGTCGGCGCCTCGGACAACCTCGCCGAGGGGCAGAGCACGTTCATGGTCGAGATGGCCGAGACGGCGAACATCCTCCACCACGCGGGCCCGGGTAGCCTCGTGCTCTTGGACGAGATTGGACGCGGCACCGCGACCTTCGACGGGCTCGCGATCGCGTGGTCGGTCGTCGAGCATCTCCGGCAGATCCCGGGCGGCGCCCCCCGAACCTTATTCGCGACGCACTACCACGAGCTCACCGAGCTGGCCTCGCTCTTCCCCGACGTCGTCAACTTGCGCATGGCGGTGCGCGATTGGGGCGAACGCGTGCTCTTCACGCACCGGGTCGAGAGCGGAGCGGCCGACCGTTCCTACGGGATCCACGTCGCCCGCCTCGCGGGCGTGCCGCGCCCCGTCGTCGAGCGGGCGGCCGAGATCCTCGCGAGCCTGGATGACGACGGGGCCGGGGCCGCGCGCGCGCCGAAGAGCACGCGGGCTTCGTGGCAGAACGCGGCCGCCGCGCGCAGGAAGGGGCCCCGCCTCTTCCCCGTCGAGCCGGAGGTGGGAGCGCGGGATGAGGACGCGGCCGAGATCCTGGAAGCCCTGCGCCTTCAGGACGCTTCGCGGCTCACGCCGCTCGAGGCGCTCGGCCTCATCGACGCATGGAGCCGGAAGCTTCGCCGCTGATCCGGACTCAGTAGGACGCGATGGCCGGCTGCTCCTCCGAGAAGATCTCGAACACCTCCCAGAGCTTCGTGAGCTGGAGGAGATCCTCGACCTTACCCGAGGGGCGCAGCAGCTTGACCGTCCCGCCCTTTTCTCTCGCGCGCTTGAAGCACGCGACGAGCTCGCCGATCCCCGCCGAGTCCATGTAGGAGACTTTCTCGAGGTTGAGAAGGATCTTCTTGTGTCCGGCCTCGAGAAGCTCGTGGACCTTGTCCCGGAGCACCACGTCCCCTTCGCCGATCGTGATCTTGCCCGAGAGATCGACCACGGAGATCTGGCCGACCGTGCGCACCGTCGTCTTCATCGCTCGCTTCCTCCGTTGACCTTCGCCCTTCGACCGTGCTTCTTCGTGAGCGTCACTTCCATCCCGCGCCCTTCGCGATACTTGAAATCGACGTTGTCGACGAACGCCCGGATCAGCAGGATCCCGCGGCCCGACGTCTGGAGCAAATTGCTCTCGGCCGTCGGGTCGGGCGTCGCCTGAGGGTCGAAGCCGGTTCCCTCGTCGCGGACGCGCGCGACGATCGACGCCGGCTTCGCGCGGAGCAGCACGTCGACCTTCCGGGTGGCGTCCATGCGGTTGCCGTGGCGGATCGCGTTGATGACCGCCTCGCGCACCGCGATCCCGACGTTCAACGCGTCGTCCTCCTCGAACCCGGCGACCCCCGCCATGTGCTCGGAGGCCGCGTGCACGATATCGACAAGCCGGACTTCGCTCGAAAGCACGAGTCGCACCGTGGTCGCTGCCGCCATCACCGGTCCCGGGAAGTCGTTCCGTCTGTTCGAGCGCCGTTCAAGACGTGGCAGGATAGCCACGCCGCCCGTCTCCGTCAACGTGAAGAAAGCGGAGAATCCGCCGCAATTACACCCAGCGGAGGACCGTGGAGGCCCACGTCAGGCCCGCGCCGAACCCTGTCATGAGGACGTTCATCCCCGATGAGATACGGCCGTCCTTGACCGCCTCGTCGAGGGCGATCGGGATCGTCGCCGCGGCGGTGTTCGCGAACCGGTCGAGGGTCACGAGCGTGCGATCCCTCGGGATGCCGAGGCGCTCGAGGCCCGCGTCGATGATCCGCAGGTTCGCCTGGTGCGGGATGAAGAGATCGACCTCCTCGATCGGGAGGCCCGCCTGGGCGAGCGCATGGCGCGACGCCTGGACCATCGCGTCGACGCCGAACCGGAAGAGGCTCGGGCCGTCCATCTTGATGTAGTGCTCGCGCGCCTCGACCGTCTCGAACGTCGCGGGCCGCTTGCTGCCGCCGGCCGGCATGAAGAACAGCGGTCCGCCGCCGCCGTCGGCCCCCATGTGGAAGCCGAGGAGCCCCGCCCCGTGGTTGACGCGGCCGACGACGACGGCGCCGGCTCCATCGCCGAAGAGCGGCGTCACCTTCTGGTCCTTCGGGTCGACGATGGTCGAGTTGACGTCCGACGCGACGACGAGGGCGTGGCGGATTCCGCCTCCCGCGACGAACTGCGCGGCGGTGACGAGCGCGTAGACGAACCCCGAGCAGGCGGCCTGGAGGTCGAACGCCGCCGCCGGCTTCGCGCCGATCCGGTCCTGGATGAGACACGCGGTCGACGGAAAGGCCATGTCCGGGGTGTAGGTCGCGCAGATGATGAGATCGATGTCCTTCGCCGCGAGCCCCGCCGCCTCGAGGGCGCGCAGGGCCGCCACGACGCCGAGGTCGGAAGCGCCGGTGCCCGGCTCGGCGAACCGCCGCTCGCGGATCCCGGTGCGCGTGAGGATCCATTCCTCGGAGCATCCGAAGCGGTCGGCGAGCTCCTTGTTGTCCAGCACGCGCTCGGGGAGGAACGCACCGGTTCCCAAGACTCCGGCCCGGCTCGGTCCTTCGGTCAACGTCCGTCTCCCCGCGAAAGCGCCTACTTGTAGCGGATGGGCTCCGCCGACGCAAGGGAGGCGCCGCCGGCCTTGCGGAATCGCACGATCGTCGCGCGTCCCCCGCCCCCGGCGTTTCCGACGAAGAGCATTTCCGCTTGCCCGTCCCCATCGAGATCCGCCGGGCGCGGCGCCCCGTAGCCGGGCTCGCCGTGG
This sequence comes from Candidatus Polarisedimenticolaceae bacterium, assembly GCA_036275915.1. Lineage (NCBI taxonomy): Bacteria > Pseudomonadati > Acidobacteriota > Candidatus Polarisedimenticolia > Candidatus Polarisedimenticolales > Candidatus Polarisedimenticolaceae > Candidatus Polarisedimenticolaceae bacterium. The sequence continues at coordinate 451,391 of DASUCV010000018.1, forward strand.
AAGACACGGAGCCCGCCGAGCGAGAAATCGACCTCGGTCGCGTTCGCTCCCGGCCGGTTCTCTTGCAGGCTGACGCGGCGCGATGGAGTCGAGGCGACGGGACGCTTCATCGGCTCGGCGGTCCCCGGGTAGACGAGGATGGATGTCTTCGTCAGCACGGCGAGGTCGGGACGCCCGTCACCGTCGAGGTCGCGGCCGAACGAGAGTACGCCCTCGTCGGCGTCCTCGACGGTGATCTCGGTCGTCCGCCTCTTGCCCAGGCCGCCCGTACCGTCGCCCGGATAGACCTCGAGCGCCGCGATCGAGTGCGTGAGCCCCTTCCAGTACCCGATCACGAGATCGTCCTTCCCGTCGCGGTCGAGGTCGGTGACGACCGGATAGGCGAACTGCCAGATGTTGAGCCCCGTCGTGAGCGCGATGCGCGGCGAGGCGCCGACGCGCGTGCGGTCCGCGGCGAGATCGAAGACGCGGAGCGTCTTCTCCGCGAAGAGGCTCAGCTTCTCGGCCGACATCGTGAGCGCGATCCACACGACCCGGCCGTCCATGAGCGCGAAGGTGTTGTCGAGGACGCGCTCCGGCCCCGGGAGCTGCGCCCAGCACTCGAGCGGGTCCGTGGCCGGCTCGAGCAGCGTCGTGCGGACGCGCGTGCTTCCGGCCGGCTCGGGCTCGGTCGCGAACGACCGGCCGATCGCATGGACCGCCGGCGTCTCGATCCGGGTCGAGCGTGGGCCCGGAACGATGCGCACGGGGAGCGCCGACGACGCGGCGATGCGCCAGGCTCCGGTCTCGCCGCGCCCGTACGTGCGAAGCTCGCCGGGGAGCACGACCCGGAGACGATCGTCCGGCGCATCCGCGTCGGCACCTTGCCGCGCGTTGCCCAGCGTCCAGGTGACGTCCGCGTCGGCGATGAGCGGCGTCACCCTGCCGTCGTTGCCGAGTGCGTCGATGCCGCCGTCCCGCACGAGGACGAGGCGCTCGACGCCGTCGAGGAGAACGGCCTCGAGACGGCCCTGCGGCAGACCCGAGGCGACGAGATCGAGGCGACCTTGCGCCGTCTCGCGCCACCGGAAGAGACGCGCCTCGTTCTTCGGCACGCGCGCGGCGGCCTCGTCGACGGTGCACGCCGTCTTCGCGTCGCCGGACTTGGGGCCGATGAGCGTGTAGAGCGTGCGATGCCCGTCGGCGTCCTTCGGGATCGCCCAGCCGAGGAGCGGCCCGTCCCACGTGAGGTCGACACGGGTTCCGTCGGCCTCGGGGACGACGGTGGCCGTCACCGATGGAGGCGCCGGCGGCGGCTTGGGCGCCGGTGGCGGCTTCTTCGCCGAAGCAGCCGTCGCCGCGAACAGGACCGCGCACGCGACGCGCCTCACTTCGGCGTCCCCGAGAGGTAGAGCTCGATCTTCGCGCGCGCCGAGGCGCCCGCCTCGGGGGAATCGAGCGTGCGAGTCACCGCGATGTCGGAGCGTCCGTCGCCGTCGAAGTCGCGGACGCGCACGAGCATGACGTCCTCGGGCTCGTCCTGGAGCTCGATCGCGAGGTCGGGCTTCTCGGGGTAGCGTCCGCCGGGCTCGCCGCGGTGGATCGTGATCGTCTTCCCCTTCCCGAGATGGACGAAGTCGATCCGCCCGTCCCCGTCGAAGTCCCCCTGGAACTGCCCGAGCCGCGAGATCTCGAACCGGTTGAGGTCGAGGTTGAGCTTCTCGTGCAGGACCTGATCGGGCACGAGGTGGAAGCCGCCCTGCGCGTCCTGCGCATAGACGCGGAAGTCGAGCCCGATCCCGATCTTCTTCGACGTCAGCGCGCGGAGCATCTGCCACATCCCGACGTCGACCGTCACCGTGACGAGATCGCGCCGGCCGTCACCGTCGAGGTCGATGAACTGGAGATCGACGCCGTCTTCGAAGGCGCCGGTGAACGCATACCCCTCGGCGTCGAACGTCGTCGCCGCCTGCGCCGGCACGGCGAGATCGGCGCCGATCGTGTGGACGCCGTAACGCATCTGCGGCTTCATCGCTTCCTTGCGGTCGCTCTTCCCGGTCTCGAGCTGCTCGCGCGTCACGAACGACGGCCGGGCTCCCGGTGCGAGCTCGCCGAACCACGCCGCACGGCGTTTCTTGTCGGAAAGGCACCAGACGGTCACCGTTCGGGGCGCGGCGAAGCGCGCGCCGCCTTCTCCGCGCGCGATGCTCACCTGTCCGGGCCACCCGTCGAGTCCATCCGAGACGAGATCGAGCTTGCCGTCACCGTCGACATCCAGGAACTTCACGACCGGAACGTTGCGGCGCCCGCCCACGACGACGTCTTCCGGCAAGCGCAAGCGCGTTGCGGCCTTCGCCTCGAACGATCCGTCCTTCGTTCCGCGGTGGATCGCGATCCCGTCGCGCGCGGGCACGATCGCATCGAGCACGCCGTCCCCGTCGGCGTCCTGCAGGAACTCGAAGCTCGAAAGAAACGTCCGCGCGCCCTCGAACGCCGACGGTTCGTCGATGAGGCGCGCCGAAGTGAGCGTTCCGTCCGCGGATCCGTCGAGCGCCTCGAGGCCGTCGTCGGTCAGCGCGATCGCCGCGTGCGGACCGCTTCCCGCGGCGAGCGCGATCCACGATTTAGGCATGTCGAACGCAGGACCGGCCCTGTAGGTCCCATCGGGGCGTGCGAGGAACGGAAGGATCTTCCGCTCGTCGAAGAGCGCGGGCACGACCTCCGTGACGGCGACCGCGTTCTCGACGCGATCCTTCGCGATCGATCCCCACTGCGTGTACGCGGTGACGACGAGGAGGTCCTTCCGGCCGTCGCCGTCGAGATCGACGGGGAGGATGAGCGACGGCGGACCGGGAAGGTCGAGATCGACGCGGCGAAGGCTCAGCTCCTGCGGGCGCGCCGCAACGACGGAGACGGCGAAGAGAGTCGCGGCGAGCGATGCGACGCGCACCGCGGCACCCTACGACGGCGAGAGCGCCGGGTCAACGTCGCGGTAGTGCACCGCCTCGGCCACGTGCTCCTGCGCGATGGCGTCGGCGCCTTCGAGGTCGGCGATCGTCCGCGCGGTCCGGCGGATCCGGTCGAAGGCGCGCGCCGTCAGGCCGAGGTGCCGGCACGCGCTGACGAGAAGACGGCGGCCCGCATCGTCGAGCGGAGCGTGGCGCTCGAGATCGGCGCGGCCCATGTGCGCGTTGCAGCCGCCGAATCTCCCGTGTTGCCGCTCCCGCGCCGCGACGACCCGCGCGCGCACCGCGGACGACGGCTCCCCCGCCTTCGCCGCCGCGAGGTCGCCGGGATCGACCGCCGGCACGTTCACGGTGAGATCGATCCGGTCGAGGAGCGGCCCCGACAGCTTGGCGAGATAGCGATGCACCTCGTTCGGCGTGCAGCGGCAGCGGCCGCGCGGGTCGCGCGCCCAGCCGCAGGGGCAGGGGTTCATCGATGCCGCGAGCAGGAACCGCGCGGGGAAGACGGCGCGCGCGTGCAAGCGGACGACGGCGACGTCGCCGCTCTCGAGCGGTCCTCGCAAGGCCTCGAGCGCATCGCGGCGGAACTCGGGAAGCTCGTCCAAGTAGAGAACCCCGCCGTGCGCGAGCGCGATCTCACCGGGCTTGAGCGCGAGACCGCCGCCGACGAGGCCGGCGAGCGAGATGCCGTGATGCGGAGCGCGGAACGGGCGGCGGGCGACGAGCCCGGAGGCGAGGCCCGCGGCGCTCCAGATCTGCGTGACCTCGAGCGCCTCCTCGTGCGTGAGCTCGGGCATGATCCCCGCGAGCCGGCGCGCGAGCATCGTCTTGCCGGTGCCGGGCGGCCCGCACAACAGGACGTGATGACCTCCTGCCGCCGCGATCTCGAGCGCACGTCGCGCGGTCTTCTGGCCGCGCACGTCGGCGAGATCCTCGTAGACCGCGGGTGCCTCGGCCTCCGGAACGCGCCGCGGCGCTTCCGGCACGAGCGCCGGGTGCTTCAAGAGCGCCACCGCGTCGGCGAGGCGCGCGACCCCCCACACGCGAAGGCCGTCGACGAGTTGCGCCTCGGGCACGTTCGACGCGGGCACGACGAGCCCCGTGCGCCCCGCCGCGCGCGCCGCGAGCGCGATCCCGAGGACTCCGCGTACGGGCCGGACGGCGCCGTCGAGCGCCAGCTCGCCGGCGAGCACCACGTCCGTGAACGGCCGCTCGCCGAGGCGCCCGTCGGCGCCGAGGATCGCGGCGGCGATCGGCAGGTCGAGCGCCGCCCCCTCCTTCCTCACGTCCGCGGGGGCGAGGCTGACGGTCACCCGCCGCTGCGGGAGCTTGAACCCTGCGTGCTGAAGCGCGGCGCGAATCCGATCGATCCCTTCGCGCACGCTGCTCTGCGCGAGGCCGACCGCGGCGATGTTGGGGAGGCCGCCTCCGAGATGAACCTCGACGTCCACGAGACGTGCGTGGACGCCGACGAGAACCGCACCGGCGGCTCGTCCGAGCATGAGGACCCGACCCGAGGAGGCTTCGAGGGGACCGGCGGGATCAGTTCGTGCGGATCGTGAGGCGCGTGCCCGGGTAGAGCACGCCGTTCGGCGCGATCTTGTTCAGGGCGCAGATCGTATCGACCGAGACCTGATACTTGTCGGCGATGCGGTAGAGCGTTTCGCCGCGCTGCACCGTGTGGACGACCGTCTTCTCGGGAGCGCTCTTCGCCCCACCCTTGCGCCCGGCCGTCGTCGAGCCGGACGCCGGGTGCGCGTTCGACGCGATCACGGTCTTCGTGCCGCGCCCGGGGACGACGAGCTTCTGGCCCACGCGGAGCGGCGACTTCGTGCTCATGCCGTTCGCCTCGGCCAGGGCCGCCACCGACGTCCGGTACCGGCTCGCGATCCGCCCGAGAGTGTCGCCGCGCTGCACGCGATAGGACGCGGGGCGCGTGCCGTCGTCCACGAAGCTGCCGGTCGACACGACCGCGGGAATGACGAGATCCTGTCCGGGCTTGAGCGACGCCTTCATGCTCATCCCGTTCGCATGCGCGATCGCGCTCGACGTCACGCCGTAGTTCTTCGCGATCGCAGCGAGCGACTCGCCCTTGCCGACCTGGTGACGCGCGAGGACGAGACGGTCGGACGCCGGCAGCGCCGCGTACGCCTGGGACGCTTGCGCACCGGTTCCCACGGGGAAGCGCACGTCGGTCGTCGCACCGGGCGGCGTCGCACCGCGGCGGAGCTGCGGATTGAGCTGCTTGAGCACGTCGGGATCGACGTCGGCGAGGCGGGCGAGGACGCGCAGGTCGGTCTGCCCTTCGATCGGCACGACGTCCGTCTCGAGCACCTTCGCGGGCGTTACCTCGAACCCGTACTTGGCCGGCTGCTTCGCGATGAGCGTCGCCGCCAGGATCGCGGGGACGTAGTCACGCGTCTCGCGGCGGAGATACTTCGTCGAGGCGAGCGACCAGAAATCGTTCTTCCCGGTCTTCGCGATCGACCGCTGGATCTTTCCCTCGCCCGCGTTGTACGCCGCGAGGGCGAGATACCAGTCGCCGAACATGTCGTGGAGATCCTTGAGATACGCCGCCGCGGCGCGCGCCGACTTCTCGGGATCGGAGCGCTCGTCGATCCAGTTGTCGATGCGCAGGCCGTACCGCCGTCCCGTCTCCGAGATGAACTGGAAGATGCCCTTCGCGCGGGCGCGCGAGTACGCGTTCGTCTTGAACGCGCTCTCGACGTGCGCCATGAAGACGAGGTCCTTCGGGATCCCGGCCTGCTCGAAGATGCGCTGGAACGTATCGACGTATTGGGTCGAGCGGTCCAGGCCGAGTCCGAACAGCTCCTTGTGCCGCGTGGTGAAGTAATCGACGTACGCGACCACGCGGTCGTTCAGGATCATCGGGATGTCAAAGCCGGGGAACGCCTCCTGGACCAGGTTCTTCTCGCGCTGAAGATCGCCGGCGGTGGCCTCGGGGTTCTCGGGGAGCTCGTCCAGGGGCGACGGCTCGACCTCTTCGATCTGCTGCGCTTCGTCGTCGGCCTCGGGGGTTTGCGCGTCGGTCTCGGCGGCGAGGTTGGCCTCGTCCGACTCGGCCGTGGGGCGCTCCGCCGTGGCGGCCGGCGTCGGCTCCGGTGTCGAAGGCACCGATGCCGTCGGCTGGCCGGAGGCGCTCGGAATCGTGTGGACCGGTTTCGTCGACGCGCACGACGCCAGACCGAGCCCGAGGATCAGGACGCCGAGATAAGAGAGATACAAGAGCGTACGCCGCGCGTTTGAACGGTTCTTCAACAGCTTCCCCTTCCGCCGACGGCGTCCGGGCCCACCACGAGGGCCGACAAGTCGTGATAAAGCATAGGTACCGAGCGTTTTGATGTCAACCGAGCCGATCTTCAACCCCATCAGAACGCTAGGGTTAGAGCCTCCCCAACTCTTGACAATTCGATCGGCTTTCGCCTAACCTCCGCGTGTCCTCGAAGCCGGGTCCCCCGGTCACTCGCCTCCCACGGAGATCTCCCAATGTCGGTGGAATCCAAGGAACGCACGAAAGCGGTGGAGAACGCGGTCTCCCAGATCGAGCGTCAATTCGGCAAGGGCTCGATCATGAAGCTCGGCGATCGGCAGGGGCTCGACGTCCCCGTCATCCCGACCTCCTCCCTCTCGGTCGACTTCGCCCTCGGCGTCGGCGGTATCCCCCGCGGCCGCGTCGTCGAGATCTTCGGGCCGGAGTCCTCGGGCAAAACCACCTTCGCCCTTCACGTCATCGCGGAGGCGCAGCGCCTCGGCGGGCTCGCGGCGTTCATCGACGCCGAGCACGCGCTCGACCCCGAGTACGCGAAGAAGCTCGGCTGCGACGTCGACAACCTCATGGTCTCGCAGCCCGACTCCGGCGAGCAGGCACTCGAGATTACCGAGATCCTGATCCGCTCCGGCGCCGTCGACATCGTCGTCGTCGACTCCGTCGCGGCGCTCGTCCCCAAGGCCGAGCTCGACGGCGAGATGGGCGACGCCCACGTCGGCCTCCAGGCGCGCCTCATGTCGCAAGCGCTCCGCAAGCTCACCGGCATCGTCGCCAAGAGCAAGACCGCCCTCCTCTTCATCAACCAGATCCGCGACAAGATCGGCGTCATGTTCGGCAGCCCCGAGACGACCACCGGCGGCCGCGCCCTCAAGTTCTACGCCTCGATGCGCATCGACATCCGCCGCATCGGCGCCATCAAGGAAGGCGAAGAGACGACCGGCAGCCGCACGCGCCTGCGCGTCGTGAAGAACAAGGTCGCACCTCCGTTCCGCTCCGCGGAGTTCGACATCCTCTACGGCGAGGGCATCTCGAAGGAGGGCGACCTCTTGGACCTCGGCATCGCGCACCGCATCGTCGAGAAGTCCGGCTCGTGGTTCTCCTACGGCGAGATCCGCCTCGGCCAGGGCCGCGAGAACGCGCGCGTCTTCTTGAAGGACAACCCCGACCTCACCGCCGAGATCGACAAGAAGGTCCGCGCCGCCCTCGGCCTCATGAAGGGCGCGTCGAACGGCGAGACCGCGGCTGCCTCCCCCGCCCCCACCGAGCCCGCACGCCCCGTGGCCGTCTCCGAACCGGCGCCGCGCCCGCGGCCCCGCCCCGAGGCCGTCCGCACGTCTTGAAATCCGCGGGAACGAGTGCCAGAATCCGCGCTCGTTCCCGCCATTTCCGGCTCGGTAGCTCAGTTGGTAGAGCGAGGGACTGAAAATCCCTGCGTCGGGGGTTCAATTCCCTCCCGAGCCACCACCCGTACGCAAGAAAACGCCGACTCTCATCGGCCGCCGTTAAGGCGTTGTCACGCAGACAATGCCGACACCGCCTGAACACTTGCCAATGCGGTCCGACCGCCGTACGAAAAGCGCGCATTCGTGTGGGGGCACGAGATGGTCGAGACCGTCAGTCTTCCTTGTCCGTCCTGCGCCGTCAGGCTCGAGATCGAGTCCGACATCGAGCGCTTCGCTTGTCTCTCTTGCGGCTCGGAAGTCACCGTCCGTCATGGCGGCGGCACGGTCAGCTTGACCCTTGCGGCTGCCAACGTGACGCGGATCGAGCGCGGCACCGATCCGTCGCTCGCGATCCGGCGCCTCGAGGGCGAGATGCTGCGCTTGCGCAGTCCGCTCCAGCAGCACTACACCGAGAAGAGCAACATCGAGGCGCTGTTCCTGTTCGCGTGCATCCTCACCGTCATGGGGGCCGGGCTGTCGTTCATCCAGTGGTGGGTGGGCGGCGCGGTGGTCGCGCTCGGCGGCGCGCTCGTTCTGCTCACGTGGCGCAGCCGCACGCGGTTGATCGGGCTGCTCCGGAGCGACGAGTCGGCGATCGCGCAATGTGCGGCCGAAATCCAGAGGTTGCGGGAGCTCGGACGGTTGGCCTCTTAGAGGATCGGTCCGCTCTCCCGGATCGGATCTTGTGCGGCGGCGCCGCGCGAGCGCCAGAGTCCGTAGACGAGCACGGCCGCGACCCACGCGGCGAGCACGATCTTCGCGACGCGCACATCGAGCATCCAGTGTCCCGTTTCATGCATGGTGACCGACCTCGCGAGCGCCGAGGCGCTCTGCAATCTGCTTCGTGATCGGGCCGGGCTTTCCGCCGCGCACGTCGCTCGCGTCGATCCGGACGACGGGACGCACGCCGAGGAGGCTCGAGGTGAGGAACACCTCGTCGGCGTGCTGCAGCGCGAGGACGCGGAGCTTCCCCTGCCGTACCGAGAGGCCGAGCGTGCGGAGCGACTCGATCGCGCGGGCACGAGTCACACCGTCGCGCGCGCCGTCGGAGAGCGCGGGCGTGAGCGCCGCGCGCCCGCGGACGATGAAGACGTTGGCGGTGCAGGCCTCGACGACGTGGCCGCGGTCGTTGAGGAACAACCCCTCGTCCGCGCCGCGGCGGCGGGCCTCTTCGAGCCCGAGGATGGACGCGGCGTAGGCGAGCGATTTCGTCCCGGCGAGCGGATCGTGCCGGTGACGACGCCACGGAAGGATGACGGCCGAGCAGGCGCGGCCTTCGTTCTCGGGCTCGCTCGTGCCCGCGAAGGCGGCCCAGTGGCCCGAGCGCGAGACGAGGACCTTCGCCCAGCCATGGCCGTGCGCGACGGCGGCGAGCGCGCGCCCGATCTCCTTCTCGTCGGGGAGCGGTATCGAGAGCTTGGCCGCCGCCGCGACGAGCCGCGCGTGGTGCAGCTCGACATGGACCGGACGGCCGTCGCGCACCGCGATCGTCTCGAAGACGCCGAGCCCCCACTGCGCCGCGGGGTCGGTCCACGCGAGCGCGAGGCTTCCGGGCTCGACGATGGCGCCGTCGAGGACGGCGCGTCCCGACGGTGTGCGATCGATCACGAAGCCTCCTCGGGCATGAAGCCGAGCGCGCCGGTGAGGGCGCGCGCCTTGTCGTTCGCCTCGGCCCACTCGGCTTCGGGGTCGGAGTCGGCGAGGATGCCGCCGCCGGCGCCGACGCTCGCGAGACCGCGCGACACGACGATCGATCGTATCAAGATGGAGGAGAGCGTGCTGCCGTCGTCGTCGAACCAGAAGAGGCTTCCGGTGTAGAGGCCGCGCGGGACCGGCTCGAGCGACCGCAGGATCTCCCGCGCGCGCTCCTTCGGGGCCCCGACGATCGATCCGCCCGGGAAGACGGCGCGGATCAGCGCGGCGGCGGTCCGATCCTCGAGCTCGGCCGTCACCCGCGCGACGAGATGGTGAACGGTCGGGTACGACTTGAGGGCGAGCAGCTCGGGGACGCGCACGGTTCCCGTGCGCGCGAGGCGCCCGAGATCGTTGCGCTCGAGGTCGACGATCATGACGAGCTCCGCACGGTCCTTCGCGGAAGCGAGGAGATCCTCGGCGGCGCGGCGGTCGAGATCCGGAGCCTCGTGGCGGCGACGGGTCCCCTTGATCGGCCGCGTCTCGGCGAGCCCGCCGCTCGTGACGTCGACGAAGACCTCCGGCGAGATCGAGAGGAGCGCCCCGTTCCGTGCCTCGACGAAGGCCGATCTCGGCGCCGGCCACTGCGACGCGAGGGTCTCGTAGAGCGGCCAGGGATCGCCTTCGATCGAGCGCGAGAGCGTCTGCGTGAGGTTCGCCTGGTAGATGTCGCCGCGGCGGATGTGGTCCTGGATGCGGCGGACGGCGGCGAGATACCGTTCGCGCGGAAGGCTCGTGTCGGGGGCGCCGGATGCGTGCGGCGCCGTGAGGCCGGGTGGCTCGCGGTCAAGACGGCGCTCGGCGTCGTCGAGAAGCGCGCGGTCCCCGGCACCCGTCGTCCCGCCGCTCTCGAACGTCAGCGAGGCGTCGGACTCCCATGCGGTGAAGCCGCCCTCGTAGCGGAATGCCGCGGCGACACCCGTGCCGCCCGGACCCCCGCGCTCGCGGCGGCCCTGGATGAGAACGGACAGCGCGTCCAGGCCCTGGACGGTGGAGAGGCGCGGCTGCAACAGGAGCCGGCAGGGCCAGCTTCCGTCGTGGCCGCCGCGGCCGTCGAAGAAGATCGCCGGCTCTCCGGGGCGGCGCAGCGCCGGGACCGCGTGCTCGGGCGCCACGGCGGCAGCGAGCCTCGGCATCGTCAGTACTTGCGGATGAGGCCGACGACGACCCCTTGGATCTGGACGCGGTCGGCGGTGACGAGGATCGGCGGCATCGTCGGGTGCGACGGCTGCAGGCGCACCATCGGCCCCTCGCGGTAGAAGCGCTTGAGCGTGGCGTCGCTGCCGTCGACGAGCGCGACGACCGTCTCGCCTTCGCGCGCGATGTTCCGCTCTTCGATGATGACGTAGTCGCCCTCGCGGATGTGCTCGCCGACCATCGAGTCGCCCTGGATCTTGAGGACGAAGGTGCGGCCGCGGCCCGAGACCATGTCGGCGGGCACCGTGATCGTCTCGGTCGTCGGGACCGCTTCGAGCGGAAGGCCCGCGGCGATCGTTCCGACGAGCGGAAGCTCGATCGCGCGCCCGGACGACTCGCGCACGAGGTCGATCGAGCGGTTCTGATTCCAGACGCGCCGGACGAGACCCTTCTCGACGAGGTGGGTCACGTGCTTGTGCACGGTCGCGACCGAGGAGAGCCCGAGGGTGCCGCCGATCTCTTCGAGACTGGGCGAGTAGCCGTTGGTGTCGATGAAGCCCTGGATGACGTCGAGCACTTCGCGTTGCCGGCGGGTCAGTGCCATGCGAACCTCCCGGGCCAGGAGATTAGGCGAAGACGGGACGAAACTCAATCCCCGATGGGGACTTTTGCGGCTGGGTCGGGACCGCCGTATAGTCGTCGTTCGACTTTCTAGGGGTGCCCGCGTGATCCGTTTGCTCGTCAACCTTACGGTGTCGTGGGCCCTCTCCGCGGCCGCCCTCGCCGCTCCTGCGATCCCCACGACCACGCCTCCCACCCCGGAGCAGCTCGCCGCACGGGAGAAGATCCGCCCCAAGGTCGAGGCGATCTGGACGGACTGCCGGGGGACGGCCGACCCCGACAAGGATTACGTGCGGTATTTCTGGGAGATCACCGACCGGCTCATCGCGCTCGGACCCGACGTCATCCCGTTCCTCACCTCGGAAGTCGATCTCGCCGACCCGGCGACCTACCACTTCGCGGCCTACGCGCTCGGCCACTTCCCCGGTCCCGAATCCGAGGCGGCGCTCAAGAAGGCGATCCGCTCCGCCGACGCGCGCGGCGGCCGGTACGGCGAGGCGTGCAAGCGGTTCGCGACCTTCAGCCTCGCGCTCCTCGGCGACGCGAGCGTCCTGGATTCGCTCCAGAACGGTCTCGAGATCCAGGACGGCAACATGGTCCCCGATCTCATCCTCATCGAGCACCTCGCCGCCATCCTCGGCCCGGCGGGGACACCGGTCCTCACGCAGCAGCTCGCCACGTACCAGGACGATCCGGAAGCGATCGAGAAGCTCGAGTTCACGATCCTCGCGCTCGGACGCACCGGCGACACGTCGCTCGTTCCCAAGCTCGTCCCGTATCTCAAGAACCCCGTCGCGGACGTGCGCGCGCAGGCCGCCGAGGCGGTGTCGCGGCTCGGCGGCGCCTCCGCCTGCCAGGAGTTCGTGCCGTTGATCGCGAGCTCCAACCGGCGCGAGGCGTACGCCGCGATGGACGCCATCGTCCGCACGAAGCCGGAGGCGTGCTACAAGGCGCTCGTCGCCCGCCTCGAGGTCGAGGAGAACATCGAGATCCGGTCGTCGCTCTACGGCGTCGTCGTGGCGCTCGGCGGCGAGAACGCTCTCGAGATCCTGCGGGCGGGAGTCCAATCGAAGAGCTACGTCGAGCGTTCGATCGTGGCCGACATGATCGGCCGCGTCGGCAGCAAGAAGGGCCTCAACCTCCTCCGCGCCCTCGTCCAGGACCCCAACGAAGGGGTCGCGGACCGCGCCGTCGGCGCGCTCGAGGGGATCGGCGGCGAAGGGGCCACCGATACGCTGGTGGCGTTGACCGCCGACCGGCGCCGGATGGTCTCGCTCACCGCCTGCGCGGTCCTCACGCAGATGAACGTGACGGCGGCCGCGCCTCGCGTCGCGAGCGTGCTCATGGAGCTCGTGCGAGAGCCGATCGGCGACCTCGAGCTGCGCGCCCAGGTCGCCCAGCTCACCGACGCGCTCGTCTCGCTCCGTTACACCGATCCGATCGAAGACTTGAAGAAGGCGATCGACATCCAGACCGACAAGGAGATCAAGGACTCGCTCGCGTCGTGCGTCAAGCGCCTCTCGCTCCTGGCGAAGAACGGGAACGACCCGGCGCCGTGGACCGAGGCGCTCGCGTCGAGCGACGAGGCGGTGCGGCGGCTCGCCGCGCGCCGTCTCGCCGAGATCGGCGCCCCGCCCGCCGTCGCGGCGATCGAAGCGCGCCTCGCGAAGCCCGATCTCGGCAACGACGAGCGCACCGAGATCTTCCGCAGCATCGCCGAGGCGAAGACTCAGAACGCCGCGAGCCTCGTCGAGCGCGCGCTCGCGGACCCCGCCGACGACACATGGGAACGCCGGGACGCGCGCGGCGAGGAAGCGTGGGCCGCCAGGCGGATCGGCGGCGATCGCATGGCGAAGGCGCTCCGGGCGTCCGCGCTCCGCCGCGAAGGGCGCGACTGGCCGACCATCGTCTACCTCGCGATCATGGAGAAGAGCGCTGCGTCGGACACGCTGAAGACGCTCTCGCGGACGCGCCTGCGCCGTCCCGAGAATCGGATCGGCCGCGAGGACAAGCAGATCACGGAGATCCTCGCCGACCTCGCCGCGGGCCGGACCCCGTCACTGTACGACGTTCCCCCCGACGCGCTCGAGCGCGAGTGAGATCTCTCGCTCCGCGTCGGCCTGCGGCGAGATCGACGGCCTCGCGTCCTTGCGGAACTCCCCGGCCTGATAGGCGCGGTTGAACGACGCGACGATTCGCTCGTCGAACGCCGTGCCCTTGAGCTCGTTGACACGCGCGACCGCGGCCTCGAAGGTCATCCCCTTCTGATAGGGGCGGTCGGTCGTCATCGCGTCGAAGCTGTCCGCGACCGCGATGATCCGCGCCATGAGCGGGATGGCGTCGCCCGCGAGGGCGTCGGGGTAACCCGCGCCCGCCCACCGCTCGTGGTGGTTGCGCAGTCCCGGGAGGAGACGCTTCATCTGGCGGATCGGCGACATGATCGTCGCCCCGATGACCGTGTGCATCTTCATGATCTCGAACTCGGCGGGCGTCAGCTTGCCGGGCTTCTTCAGGATCGCGTCGTCGACGCCGATCTTCCCCACGTCATGGAGGAGCGAGGCGACGTGGATGTCGCGGATCTCCTGCTCGGCGAGGCCGTGGTAGCGGGCGAGGATGACCGAGTAGCGGTTGACCCGGACCGAGTGGCCGCGCGTGTACGGGTCCTTCGCGTCGATCGCGGAGGCGAGCGCCCGGGCGGTGCCGAGGAACAGCTCGTTGTTCTCCTCGGCGGCCTGCCTCAAGCGGCGGATGAACTCCTCGAGGTCGGCCGCCATGTGGTTGAAGGTCTCCGCCAGCTCCGCGACCTCGGTGATCGAGCGCGCGGCCACGCGCGTGCCGAACTCGCCGCGGGCGAAGGCGCGCGACGCCTCGGCGAGGTGCTTGATCGGCTCCGAGAGCACCCGCGCGAACACCGCCGCCGCGAGGAGTGCGCAAGCGAGGGCGAGCATCCCCCACTGGAGCGTGCGGTCAATCATCTGGGAGACCGGCATGTAGAACTGCCGCTCCGTCGCCTGGACGAAGATTCCCCACCCTTCGCGGCTGACCTCGTACGAGCCGAGGTACTTCTCGCGCGACCACGAGAACGGCATCGTCTCGGTGACGTGACCCGGGTTGTCGCGGAACCGCTCGACGATCGGCGAGGACGACATGTCGGCGCCGAGATCGATCGCCGGGAGGTCGGTCGAGGCGAACAGGCGTCCGTGCGTATCGACCGCGAAGACCGCGTGGCCCGTCCGGTGTCCGGCGACGACCGCGTCCCAGACGGCGCGGAGATCGACGAGCTCGGAGACGACGCCGCGGAACTGCCCCGCGCTCACGACCGGAGCGGACATCACGATCGCGGCGCGTGCCGGATCTCCGGCGAGCAGGAGCGGATCGCTGAGGACGGCGTCTTGGGCTTCGATCTCGGACCGTCCCTCGAGGGTCTCCGCCGCCTCGCGGAAGCCGGCGAGGAAGAGCGGCTCGAGCGTGCTCGGCCGGGCCACCGCTCCGGGCACGTCGACGACCCGCCCGCGCACGTCGGTGAAACGCACGTAAAGCACGCGGTCGTCCGAGACACCGCCCAGCACCGAGCGCGCGGACACGTCCACGCCCTCTCCATTCCCCGCGAGCGCCGCACCGAGCGCGCGCGACGACCCCGCGAGCTGGCCGCGCAGCCCTTCGACGTAGATGTCGACGCCGCGCGAGACGGTCGACGCGAGGAGGAGCTGATACTCCTGCTGGGAGGTCTTGAGCGCCTCGCGGTTCGTCGCGATGAGCTTCCACGCGACCGTGCCGAGCGGGGCCAGGGCGACGAACGAGAACACCGCGAGAAGGAGGTAGACCATCCGGGCGCGCGGACGCCAGGCGAACCGCCCTTCCGTGCGGCGCTCAGTTGAAGTTCCGGTCATCGAGCCACTCCCCTCGGGACCGGGGTCGAATATAGGGTTCGGCTTCGGCCACGGCCACGGCACCAAAAAGGTGCGACCTGATAGACTTCCCGCGCCGCGATGAGACGCCTTTACAACGCCGCGCTGCTGCCTCTCGCGGCCGCGGCGTTCGCGTACGGACGCTGGCCGCGGCGCACCGAAGGCGCCCGTCTCGAGCGCGATCAGCGGCTGGGACGGCACCTGCCCGCCGTCGCCCCCGGCGCGATCTGGATCCACGGCGCATCGGTCGGGGAAGCACGGCTGGCCAAGTCGCTCGCGACCCGTCTGCGGGAGGCGGTACCGGGCCGCCCGCTCGCGGTCTCCGCGGTGACGCCGACCGGCCGGGCGATCCTCCCGGGGCCGCCCCTCGCCGACGCGGCGTTCTATTTCCCACTCGATTTCCCCTCGGTCCAAAGGCGGGCGTTCGACGCCCTCGCCCCCGGGCTTCTCCTCCTCATCGAGACCGAGCTGTGGCCGAACACGCTCGCGGAGGCGCGAGACCGCGGCGTCCCCGTCGTGCTCGCGAACGCGCGCCTGGCCCCCGAGCGCTTCGGTCGCTACCGCCGGTTGCGCGCCCTCTACGCCCCGATGCTCGCCTCCCTCGCCGGGGTCGCGGTCCCCGACGAGGCCGAGGCGGAACGCTTCGCCGCGCTCGGCGTTCCGCGCGGGACGCTCCGGATCACCGGCAATCTCAAGTTCGAGGTGCCGCTGCCGGAGGTCAGCCCCGACACGCTCCGTGCGCGCCTCCGTCTCGACCCCGCCCGGCCGGTCGTCGCCGCGGGGTCGACCGGCGCCGGCGAGGACACGCTCGTCCTGGACGCCTACGAGGCGGCGCGGAGCCGTGTGCCGTCGCTTGCGCTCCTCCTCGCACCGCGTCACCCCGCGCGCTTCGAGGAGGCGGCGACGGCGGCGGCCGCCCGCGGCCTCGCTGTGGCGCGCGCGTCACGTGCGGAGCCGCTCGAAGGCGCCGATGTCCTCGTCGTCGACACGATCGGGGATCTCGCCGGACTCTACGGGATCGCGTGGGCGGCGTTCGTCGGCGGGACGCTCGTCCCGGTCGGCGGGCACAACCTGCTCGAGCCGATCGCCGCGGGGTGCACCGTCCTCTTCGGACCCGAGACGGGCCACGTTGAGGAGATGGCGCGGACGCTGCTCGCGGCGGGGGCGGCCGAGCGCGTTCCCGACGCCGCGTCGCTCGGTGCGGCCTGGGTGCGCCTGATCGAGGACGGCGCCCTGCGGCAGCGCCGCCTCGACGCGGGCCGCGGGCTCCTCCTCGCGCATCGCGGCGCGCTCGCGCGGACGGTCGATCTCGTGCGCGAGGTCCTCGCGGCATGAGGGCGGCGTCGCTTCTCGCCCCGCTGTCGGCCGTGTACGGACTGGCGATCCGCGCGCGGAACGCGATCCTCGAT
This sequence comes from Candidatus Polarisedimenticolaceae bacterium, assembly GCA_036275915.1. NCBI lineage: Bacteria > Pseudomonadati > Acidobacteriota > Candidatus Polarisedimenticolia > Candidatus Polarisedimenticolales > Candidatus Polarisedimenticolaceae > Candidatus Polarisedimenticolaceae bacterium. The sequence continues at coordinate 467,834 of DASUCV010000018.1, forward strand.
CGCAAGGCGCCGGTCAACGTCGACGGGATCCCGGTCGTGAGCATCGGCAATCTCGCCGTCGGCGGCACGGGCAAGACGCCGCTCGCGGCCTGGGTGGCGCGCCGCCTCGTCCAAGAGCGCAAGCTCCCCGCGATCGTCTCGCGCGGCTACGGCGGCTCCGCGGGTCCCGGCCCCGTCGTCGTCTCGACCGGCGAGGGCCCGCGCGTCGATGCGCGCGTCTGCGGTGACGAGCCGTATCTCCTCGCCAAGACCCTTCCCGGCACGATCGTCGTTGTCGGCTCCGACCGTGTCGCCGGCGTTCGTGCCGCGGCCGCGGCGGGAGCGCACTGCGTCGTCCTCGACGACGGCTTCCAGCACCGGAGGCTCCATCGCGATCTCGACGTCGTTCTCCTGGACGGGCGGGACCCGTTCGACGGTGGGCTCCTCCCCGCGGGAAAGCTGCGCGAGCCGCCGGGCGCTCTCGCGCGCGCCGGGCTCGTCGTCCTCACGCGGCTCGGCGCGAGCGACCGTGCCGCCGAGGCCGAGGCCGCGGTGCGCGCCGCCGGGTTCCGCGGGCCGATCGTCCGCGCGGGGCACCGGGCGGTCGGGTTCTTCGGCGCCGCGGGTGAAGCGCGACCCGTTCCGCCGCGCGCGCTCGCGTTCTGCGGCATCGGCGACCCGGGACTCTTCGCGGACGACCTGGCGGCGGCGGGGGTCCGGGTCGAGCGCCTCCGCGCCTTCCGGGACCACCACGCGTACAGCGCCGCACGCTGGCTCGCGCTCCGGGCCGAGGCGGAGGCGATCGGGATTCCTCTCGTGACGACCGAGAAGGACCTCTCGCGCCTGGAGTCGGTCGCCGGAGAGTCGCTTCTCGACGCCCCTCTCCTCGTGCTGCGCGTCGAGGCGGTCGTCTGGAACGAGGGTCCGCTCCTCGCCGCGCTCCGCAAGGCCGTCCCATGAACCGCGCCCGCCAGCTCGTCGAGGCGGCGGCGGTCGAGACGGCGTTCCGTCTCGCGCGGGTCCTCCCGCGCCGCGCGCTCCTCGGGCTCGGTGCCGCGGCGGGCGCCCTCCTCGGCCGCATCGACCTCCGGCACACGCGGATCGCGCGGGAGAACCTCGCGCGCGCTTACGGGGATACCGTCCCCGCGCCGGAGCGCGAGCGGATCCTCAGGCGCTGCTGGCGGCATTTCGGAAGGATCGGGCTCGACGTGCTCTATTTCCCGCGGCTGGGCCGCGACGATCTCGGCGGCGTTCTCGCGATCGAGGGCGCGGAACACCTGCGTCAGGCGTTGACACTCGGCCGAGGCGCCCTGGTCTTCTCGGCGCACTACGGGCACTGGGAGGCGGGCGCCTACGCGATGGGACTCCTCGAGATCCCGTTCGCCGTGATCGGGCGGCCCCTCGACAACCCGCTCCTCGAGCGCCGCCTGCTGGCGCTGCGCGGCGGGACCGGGAACGCGGTCATCCCGAAGCGCCGCGCGGTCCGCGAGACGATGAAGGCGCTCGCCGCCGGAACCGCCGTCGCCATCCTCATCGACCAGGACGCCCGCGACGACGGCGTCTTCGTGCCGTTCTTCGGCCGACCGGCGTCCACGACGCCGACGCTCGCGCTCCTGGCTCTCAGGACCGGAGCCCCGGTCGTTCCCGTCTTCGCGCGCGTGGCCGCGGACGGTACAATCGGCGTTCACGTCCAGCCCGCGGTTCCGATCGAGGCGACCGGCGATCGCGACGCCGATGTCCTCCGCGTGACCGCGGCCTGCACGGCGGTCGTCGAGACGTGGGTCCGGCGCGATCCCGAGCAGTGGCTCTGGATGCACCGGCGATGGAAAACGGTGCCGCGTGGCGGGAGCGAATAGCTTGGGACGTCGAGCGATCATCATGGACCGTGACGGGACCGTCTGCGAGGAGGTCGGCTACGTGAACCACCTCTCGCGCATACGCCTGCTCGCACGCAGCGCCGAGGCGATCCGCCGGGCGAACGACGCCGGATTCCAGACCGTCGTCGTGACGAACCAGGCCGGCGTCGCGCGCGGGTATTTCGACGAACACCTCGTCGACGAGGTGCACGACCGCGTGCGCGAGATGCTCGGCGAGGGCGGCGCGCGGCTGGACGGTCTCTACTACTGCCCTCATCACCCGGAGGTCGGGCCGCCGCCGTACCGGAAGGCGTGCGATTGCCGCAAGCCGCGTCCCGGCATGCTGCTCCGCGCCCGCGACGAGATGGGGATCGATCTCGTTCGCTCGTACATGATCGGCGACAGCGTCCGCGACATCGAGGCGGGCCACCGCGCGGGGGCGACGACCGTCCTCGTCCTCACCGGCTACGGCCGCGGCGAGCTCGAGTACCAATCGCCGGGCTGGACGGTCAAGCCCGCGCACGTCGCCGACGATCTCCTGGACGCGGTGTCCTGGATCCTCGCGCGCGAGGCTCAGGCCCCGTGACCAAGGACGACGCCGCGCGCCTCCTCGCCGTCGTCCGCGGCTTCCGCGGACTTCGGGTCGCGGTTCTCGCCGACCTCGTCTGCGACGAGTTCGTCCACGGCGACATCGCGCGGATCTCCCGCGAGGCGCCGGTCCTCATCCTCGAGCACACGAAGACGGAAACGGTCGCCGGTGGCGGCGGCAACGCCGCCGCCAACCTCCGCGCCCTCGGTGCCGTGCCCCTTCCGGTCGGTGTCGTCGGCCGCGACGAGGCGGGCGCCGGCCTGCTGCGCCTCTTCCGCCGCCTCGGGATCGCGACGAGCGGGATCGCCGTCGTGCGGGGCTACCGCACACCGACGAAGAGCCGCGTCCTCGCCGGGGGCGTGCACACGCGGCGCCAGCAGATCGTCCGCATCGACCGCGGGGAGAAGCCCGGAGACCTCCCCCGGGGGGTCGCGTCGCGGGTCGCGTCGGCCTTGAGACGCCAGCTCGCTCGCGCCGACGGGCTCCTCGTCGCGGACTACGGCTACGGCGCCGCCGTCCCCTCGCTCGTCGAGGCGACGCGCCGCTCGTGGCGTGAGAAGGTCGTCACCGTCGACTCGCGGCACAGGATCCTCGACTATCGCGGCGTCACCGCGATCACGCCGAACCAGGAGGAGGTCGAGCGCGCGCTCGGCCTTCCGGGGATTCCCTCCGCTGCCGCGCTCGCGTCGGCCGGAGCCCGCCTCCTCGCCAGGACCGGGGACACGCACGTCCTCGTCACGCGCGGCGCTGCGGGCATGGTCCTCTTCGACAAGCGCGCGAAGCCGCTCGCGATCCCGGCGTTCGGCTCGGGCGAGGTCGCCGACGTCACCGGCGCCGGCGACACGGTCGTCGCGACGTTCACGCTCGCCCTCCTCGCGGGCGCCGCTCCGGCCGACGCCGCGACGCTCGCGAACGTCACCGCCGGGCTCGCCGTCATGAAGTACGGGACCGCGACGATCCGCCCCCCCGAGATCGCGGCGGCCCTGCGCCGATGAAGGTCGCCTCTCGCGCAGAGCTCCTCGACCGGGCCGCGGCATGGCGGTCGGAAGGGCGCACGATCGCGCTCGCGAACGGCCTCTTCGACCTCCTCCATGTCGGCCACCTTCGCTACCTCGAGGCGGCTTCGCGCGAGGCCGACCGCCTCGTCGTCGCGGTGAACGCCGACGCGTCGGCGCGGGCGCTCAAGGGGCCGGATCGCCCGATCGTCCCGGAGGGAGAGCGGGCGGAGCTGATCGCGGGCTTCGCCTGCGTCGCGCTCGTGACGATCTTCGCCGAGACGAGCGTCGCGGCGCTTCTCCGCGCACTCCGGCCCGACGTCCACTGCAAGGGGACCGACTACACCTCGGACACCGTCCCCGAGCGCGAGATCGCGAGGGCCCTCGGGATCCGGGTCGCCATCACCGGCGACCCGAAGGACCACGCGACGCGGGATCTGATCTCGCGGATCAGAAGTTGATGACAAGCGCCGCGGTCAGGATCGTGTCGGTCTTCTCGAAGGTGTAGATCACGTCGGGAAAGCCCGCCGCCGAAATCGGCTTCGTCGGGGGCTCGTTCTGGTAGATCACCGTGTAGCTGAACTTGAGCGCCAGCCACTCGTTCATCGAGGCCGTGATCGCGGTGATCGAGTTCGCGCGCCAGGCGCTCGTCGTGTCGAGGTTCTCGACGGCGTTCAAGTCTTCCGTGAGCTTCGATTTCTCGCCGAACTTGAATTCGTAGTTCACCGTCCCTCGGAGCGCGGCGTAGTCGGTCGAGTCGGTGAACACGGGCTCCTCGTGCGTGCCGTCGAACCCGATCTCCCCCTTGAGCAGGTGGCGGGGACTCTTGATGAAGGTGTAACCGATGCCGCCGCTGACGAGATAGCGCTGGTCGATGCCGGCGAACACGTTCCGGTACCAGCCCGCACCGACGTACCAGTAGAGCCGGTCGGTGATGTTGCGGCTGTACTTCGCGCCGAAGACGTAGTTCTCGGCCGTCACCGTGGTCGTGTCCGTGACCACCAGGACGCCGCCGACGTTTTCGATGTCGCGGTTGCGGCTCTCGGTACGCAGCGCGGCGAGGTCACACGTGAACTCGGCCTTCGTCCAGGTGTACTTGAACTTGTTCGAGAGGGCGAAGTTCGTGCCCTCGGAGTTGCCGCTCGTCATGACGAGGCCGAACTCGGCGGCATCGGACCACGGCTTCTTCGGCGCCTCCTCGGCGCGGACGAAGGTGACGGCGAGCAGACCACAGGCGAGCGGAATGAGCATCGATCGCATCGAATTCCCCCTCAGGACGTTGCGTAGATTTCTTGCAGGCTCTTCACGGTCAGCGCGCCCTGCTTGAGCGAGCGGATCGCCTCGACCATCGCCTCGCCCCCCGAGAGCGTCGTGATGAGCGGGATTCCGCGCTGGGTCGCGGTCGTGCGGAGCGCCTTCTCGTCGAAGTACGACGCGCGGCCGAGCGGGGTGTTGATGACGAGCTGGATCTCGCCGTTTTTCATGAGGTCGACGGCGTTCGGACGGCCCTCGAGCACCTTGTACACGCGGTCGCACGGAAGTCCGTGCTCCTGGAGGTACGTCGCGGTGCCGCCGGTCGCGACGAGCCGGAAGCCCATGGCGACGAGCGCCGAAGCCACGGGAAGGAGCTGCGGCTTGTCGCGGTCGTTCACCGTGAGGAACGCCGCCCCCGAGAGCGGCAGCTTGATGCCGGCCGCGTACGACGCCTTCGCGAACGCCGGGCCGAACTCGTCGGCGACCCCCATGACCTCGCCGGTCGAGCGCATCTCGGGGCCGAGGACCGGATCGTCACCGGGAAACTTCACGAACGGGAAGACCGACTCCTTGACGAAGCGGCCGCGGACCGCGGGCTCGTCGACGAGCCCGAGCTCGGCGAGCGTGGCGCCCGCCATGATCTTCGCGGCTACCGCGGCCAGCGGGACGCCGGTCGCCTTGGCGACGAACGGGACGGTGCGGCTCGCGCGCGGGTTGACTTCGAGGACGTAGACCGTGCCGTCCTTGATCGCGTACTGGACGTTCATGAGCCCGCGCACGCGGAGGGCCTTCGCCAGCTTGTGCGTGTAGTCGCGGAGGACGTCGAGCTTCGCCTGTACGTCGGGGTGGTGCGGAGGGAGCACGCAGGAAGAGTCTCCCGAGTGGATCCCGGCCTCCTCGATGTGCTGCATGATGCCGGCGACGACGACCCGCTCGCCGTCCGCGAGCGCGTCGACGTCGACCTCGAAGGCGTTCTCCAGGAAGCGATCGAGGAGCACCGGGTGCTCGGGCGACGCTTCCACCGCGCGCCGCATCGTCTCCGCCAGGCGCTCCTCGTCGTGGGTCACGAACATCGCGCGTCCGCCGAGGACGTAGGAGGGCCGAACGAGGAGCGGATAGCCGATCCGCCGTCCGATCTCGCGGGCCTCGTCGAGCGACCGCGCCGTGCCCCACGCCGGCGCCGGGATGCCGAGGGTCTCGAGGAGCTTCCCGAAGCGTTGCCGGTCTTCCGCGAGATCGATCGAGTCGGGTGAGGTGCCGAGGATGTTCACGCCGTGCGCCTGAAGCGGGAGGGCAAGCCCGAGCGGCGTCTGACCGCCGAACTGGACGATGACCCCTTCCGGCTTCTCGACCTCGACGATCGTGAGCACGTCCTCGAGCGTGAGCGGCTCGAAGTAGAGGCGGTCCGAGGTGTCGTAGTCGGTCGACACCGTCTCCGGATTGCAATTGACCATGATGCTCTCGACGCCGATCTCCTTGAGCGCGAAGGCGGCGTGGCAGCAGCAGTAGTCGAACTCGATTCCCTGGCCGATCCGATTGGGGCCGCCGCCGAGGATAACGACCTTGCGGGCCGACGTCGGACGGCTCTCGCACTCCTCCTCGTAGGTCGAGTACATGTAGGGCGTGTTCGCGTCGAACTCGGCGGCGCACGTGTCGATGCGCTTGTAGACCGGCTCGATCTTCGACGCCTTGCGCCGCTCCCGGACCTCGCCCTCGGAGGCGCCGGTGAGATGGGCGAGCTGCCGGTCGGAGAAGCCGAACCGCTTGGCGCGCAGGAGGAGCGAGTCGGGGAGCCCCGCGAGATCGAACGAGCGCAGGCGCCCCTCGACCTCGACGATCTCCTCGATCTGCCCCAGGAACCACGGATCGATCTGGGTCAGCTCGGCGAGCGCGTCGACCGACATGCCGGTCTGGAACGCGTAGCGGATGTAGAAGATGCGCTCCCAGTTCGGCGTGATCAGCTTTTCTCTGAGACGCGTTGGGTCGAGCTTGTCCTTGCCGTCGGCGCCGAGGCCGGCACGGCCGACCTCGAGCGAGCGGAGCGCTTTCTGGAGCGCCTCCTTGAACGTCCGGCCGATCGCCATCGCCTCGCCGACCGACTTCATCTGCGTGCCGAGCGTCGGCGACGTCTGCGGGAACTTCTCGAACGCCCAGCGCGGGATCTTGACGACGACGTAGTCGAGGGTCGGCTCGAACGACGACGGGGTCGACTTCGTGATGTCGTTCGGGATCTCGTCGAGCGTGTAGCCCACCGCGAGCTTGGCGGCGATCTTCGCGATCGGGAACCCCGTCGCCTTCGACGCGAGAGCGGAGGAGCGCGAAACGCGCGGGTTCATCTCGATGACGACGCGGCGGCCGGTCTTCGGGTCGACCGCGAACTGGATGTTCGAGCCCCCCGTCTCGACCCCGACCTCGCGGATGACGCGGATCGCGTCGTCGCGCATCGATTGGTATTCCTTGTCGGTGAGCGTCATCGCGGGGGCCACGGTGATTGAGTCGCCCGTGTGAACCCCCATCGCGTCGAAGTTCTCGATCGAGCAGATGATGACGACGTTGTCCTTGAGGTCGCGCATGACCTCGAGCTCGTACTCCTTCCAACCGAGGACCGACTCCTCGATGAGGACCTGCTTCACGGGGCTCGCGTCGAGCCCGGCCTCGACGATCTCCTCGAACTCCTCCCGGTTGTAGGCGATCCCGCCGCCCGTCCCGCCGAGCGTGAACGACGGGCGGATGATCGCGGGGAAGCCGACGTGCCCCTGGAGCGCACGCGCCTCATCGAGCGTCGTCACCGTGCCGCTCTTCGGCGTCTCGAGGCCGATCCGGGCCACCGCCTCCTTGAAGGCGAGCCGGTCCTCCGCAACGTGGATCGCGCGCAGATTGGCGCCGATGAGCTCGACGCCGTGCTTCGCGAACGTGCCCCGCTCGCCGAGCGCGACGGCGAGGTTGAGCGCCGTCTGCCCTCCGACGGTCGGGAGGACCGCGTCGGGCCGCTCGCGCTCGATCACGCGCTCGACGATCTCGGGGATGAGCGGCTCGACGTAGGTGCGATCGGCGACCGAAGGGTCGGTCATGATCGTCGCCGGGTTCGAGTTGACGAGGACGACCTCGTACCCCTCTTCCTTGAGGGCCTTGCATGCCTGCGTGCCCGAGTAATCGAACTCGCACGCCTGCCCGATGACGATCGGACCGGAGCCGATGACGAGGATCTTCCGGAGGTCGGTGCGTTTCGGCACGGCTTCACCCAAAAAAAAGAGGGAGCGCCGCCGCTCCCTCGGGATTTTGCCACGGGGTCATCGGCGTCACGACCCCGATTTCCCCACCTTGCGGGTCGCGGCGGAGGACTTCGCCTTCCCCTTCGACTCCGTCTTGGGCTTCGCCGCGCTCTTGGTACGGGCGCCCTTCTTCGGAGCCGCGTCGTCCTTCGCAGGCTTGGCGGCCTTCTCCGGCCGCTCCTTCTTCGCCTTCGCGGGCTTCGCCTTGGCTTCGGCCGGAGCGGCTTCCTTCTCCGCGGCCTTCGCCGTCTCGGCGTCGACGAGCTCGATGAGCGCCATCTCGGCGTTGTCGCCGCGACGCGGACCGAGCTTCACGATCCGCGTGTAGCCTCCCGGGCGCTGCGCGAACCGCGACGAGATCGTGTCGAACATCTTCGAGACGACCTCCGCATCGTGGATGTCCCGCAGGACGAGACGCCGCGCGTGGAGGGTCTCGCGCTTCGACAGCGTGATGAGCTTCTCGGCGAACGGCCGGAGCTCCTTCGCCTTCATGAGGGTCGTCCGGATCCGCTCGTGCCGGAAGAGCTCCGTCGAGAGGTTCCGGAGCACCGCCACCCGGTGCATCGCGGTGCGGCCGAGCTTGCGGCCCGCGACTCTGTGTTTCATCGCACGATCTCCGTTCCCCGGACTAGGTGCGCGCCTTGATCTTCCGGGCGTCGATGTTCATGCCGAGCGAGAGGCCCATCTCGGCGAGGATGTCCTTGATCTCGTTGAGCGACTTGCGCCCGAAGTTCTTGGTCTTGAGCATCTCCGCCTCGGTCTTCGTCACGAGGTCGTAGATCGTCTTGATGTTGGCGTTCTTGAGGCAGTTGTACGAGCGGACCGACAGCTCGAGCTCGTCGACGGAACGGTTGAGCTGCTCGAGGACGCGCTCGTCCTCGGTCGACGGGAAGTCGAGGACCTCTTCCGACGACTCCTCGAAGTTGATGAAGATCGTCATGTGGTCCTTGAGGATCTTCGCGGAGATGGCGACGGCGTCCTGCGGGGTGACGGCGCCGTTGGTCCACACCTCGAGGGTGAGCCGGTCGTAGTCGGTCTTCTGGCCGAGCCGGGCGTCCTCGACGATGAAGTTGACCTTGCGCACCGGCGAGTGGATCGAGTCGACCGGGATGTAGCCGATCCCGAGGTCGTCGTCGAAGTTACGGTCGGCCGAAACGTACCCGCGGCCCTTCCGGAGGCGCATCTCCATCGAGAGCTTGCCCTCTTCCGACAGCGTCGCGATGACCGCCTCGGGGTCGAGGATCTCCACGTTCGCGCCGGCCTGGATGTCCCCCGCCTTGACCGTCTTCGGCCCGACGGCATGGAGGACGAGCGTCTCCGCGTGGTCCGAATGGCAGCGGAACGGGATCTGCTTCAGGTTGAGGATGATGTCCGTCGTGTCCTCGACGACGCCGGGGACCGACGAGAACTCGTGGAGCACGCCGTCGATCCTGACCGCCGTGATCGCGGCCCCCTCCACCGAGGAGAGGAGGATGCGGCGCAGGGCGTTGCCGATCGTCGTGCCGAACCCGCGCTCGAACGGCTGGGCCGAGAACCGCCCGAACGTGTTGGTCAGCGTCTCCCGCTCGACCTCGAGGCGCTTGGGCCTCTGAAAACCCTTCCAGAGCATGTCCACCTCCACGGGGCCCGAGGGGCCCCGCACGCGTCTACTTCGAGTACAGCTCGACGATGAGCTGCTCCTGGATCGGGAGGACGATGTCCTCCCGGTTCGGCAGCTGCTTGACCGTTCCCTGGAACCGGTCGGCGTCGAGATCGAGCCACGCCGGGACGCCGCGTCCCTTCGCGGTGTCCAGCGAGATCTTGATGAGATCGTTGTTGCGCGAGTCTTCTTTGAGCGAGATGACCGCCCCCGCCTTCACGAGCGACGACGGGACGTCGACCTTGCGGCCGTTCACGCGGATGTGGCCGTGGGCGACGAGCTGCCGGGCCGCGGCGCGCGAGAACGCGAAGCCGAGGCGGTAGACGACGTTGTCCAGCCGGCACTCGAGCATCTGGAGCAGGTTCGAACCGGTGATCCCCTTCGCGCTGGAGGCCTTCGCGAAGTAGTTCCGGAACTGCCGCTCGAGCACCCCGTAGATCCGCTTGACCTTCTGCTTCTCGCGCAGCTGGATCCCGTAGCCCTGGATCTTCGTGCGGCGGCGTCCGTGCTGGCCGGGAGCGTAGCCCCGCCTCTCGAACGCGCACTTCTCCTTGAAGCAGCGGTCGCCCTTGAGGAACAGCTTCATCCCCTCGCGGCGGCACAGCCTGCAGACCGATTCGGTATGTCTGGCCACGGTGTCTCCCTCTTCCTCAGACTCGGCGCCGCTTCGGCGGCCGGCAACCGTTGTGCGGGATCGGCGTCACGTCCTTGATCGACTTGACGTCCATCCCCGCGGTCTGGAGCGCGCGGATCGAAGATTCCCGCCCCGCGCCCGGCCCCTTGACGCGAACGTCGAGCGAGCGGACCCCGTGCTCCTTCGCCGCGTTCCCCGCCGCCTGGGCCGCCATCTGCGCGGCGAACGGCGTGCCCTTGCGCGAGCCCTTGAAGGCCTGCACGCCCGCGGACGACCACGACAGAACGTTCCCTCGCGGGTCGGTGATCGTCACGATCGTGTTGTTGAACGACGCGTGGATGTGCGCGACCCCGTGGGGGACGTTCTTCTTTTCTTTCTTTCCGCCCTTCTTGCCGGGCGCCTTCGCTGCTTTCGCCATCGATCCTTACCCCTTCTTCCCGACGGTCTTCTTCTTGCCGGCGATCGCGCGACGCGGGCCGCGGCGCGTTCTCGCGTTCGTGTGCGTGCGCTGGCCGCGCGCCGGCAGGTTGCGCCGGTGACGCATGCCGCGGTACGAGCCGATCTCGATCAGCCGCTTGATGTCGAGGCCGACGCTCTTCCGGAGGTCCCCTTCGACGCGGCCCTCCTGGTTGATGACGCGCGTGATCCTCAAGACCTCGTCTTCCGAGAGGTCCTTCACCCTCACGCTCACCTTGACTCCGGCCTTGTCCAAGATCATGAGCGCGCGACTGCGCCCGATCCCGTAGATGTACGTGAGGCCGATCTCGACCCTCTTGGAGGGCGGCAGGTCCACACCCGCGATACGTGCCACGGAATCCTCCTCAGCCCTGGCGCTGCTTGTGCTTCGGGTTGTCGCAGACGACCCGCACGACCCGCTTGCGTTTCACGATCTTGCACTTGTCGCAGATTTTCTTCACCGACGTCCGGACCTTCATCGCTTCCTCTCCCCCGTCACTTGTACCGGTAGACGATCCGGCCCCGGGTCAGGTCGTACGGGGACAGCTCGACGAGCACGCGATCCCCGGGGAGGATCCGGATGAAGTGCTTCCGCATCTTCCCCGAGATGTGGGCCAGCACACGGTGCTTGTTCTCGAGCTCGACGCGGAACATCGCGTTCGGCAGCGGCTCGACCACCGTGGCTTCCACCTGGATCGCCTCTTCCTTCGACATTCGTCTCCTCAGGCCGCCACGGCGATCGGATCGCCGAGGACGCGCGGCCCCCGCTCCATGATCGCAACCGACAGCTCGAAGTGAGCCGACAGGCTGCCGTCCTTCGTCCGCGCCGTCCAACCGTCATCGGCGGACAGCACGACCTCCGGCCCTCCCGCGTTCACCATCGGCTCGATGGCGAGGACCATCCCCGGAGCCAGGCGCACGCCGTGGCCGGGCTGGCCGAAGTTCGGGATCTGCGGCTCCTCGTGCAGGCTCGAGCCGATCCCGTGGCCGACGAACTCGCGCACCACGGAGAACCCGGCGGCCTCGACGTGCGACTGCACCGCATGGCCGATGTCCGACACGCGGTTACCCGGCCGCGCCTCCGCGACCGCGAGCCGGAGGGCCTCGCGGGTCACGTCGAGGAGGCGCTGGGCCTCCGTGTCGATGGCGCCGACCGCGAACGTCTCGGCTGCGTCGCCGTAGTAGCCCTTGTAGAGGATCCCCAGATCGACCGAGAGGATGTCCCCCTCGTTCAGGATCGTCGCCGCCCGCGGCACGCCGTGGACGATCTCATCGTTGACCGAGGCGCAGATCGTGCCCGGGAAGTCCCTGCCGTCGTTCCGGTGCGGGTACCCCTTGAACGCGGCGATCCCGTTCGCGGCGGCGATCCGCTCGGCGGCGAACGCGTCGACCTCGAGGGTCGAGATCCCCGGCCGCACGATTCCACGGAGGTCCGTGAGGATCGCGCGAATGATCCGGTTCGCCTCGTCCATGAGGGCGATCTCGCCGGCGGACTTCAAGGTGGTGCGCGTCATGCCGGCTGCGTCCGTCCTAGCCCGGCCTTGAGGCGGACGCCCACCTCGGCGACGTCGCCGAGGCCGTCGACCTCCGCAAGGAGACCCTTCGTCCGGTAGGCCGCGGCCACCGGGATCGTCTGGGTCGCGTAGATGTTGAGTCGCTCGCGGATCACGTCTTCCGTATCGTCCTTTCGCTGCACGAGCGCGGACCCGCAGTTGTCGCAGATCCCGGCCGCCTTCGGCGGCCGGCTCTCCAGGTGGAAGACCGAGCCGCATTTCGGGCACGAGCGGCGCCCCGAGAGGCGCCGCACGATCTCCGATTCCGGGACCGTCAGAATGAGCACACGATCCAGCGGACGGCCGAGCCGGTCGAGGACGGAGTCCAAGATCGTCACCTGCGGCAGCGTCCGCGGAAAACCGTCGAGCACGAACCCTCGCGCGGCGTCGTGACGGGCGAGACGCTCGGCGATCAGATCGCCCATGAGCTCGTCCGGCACGAGATGGCCGCTCTCCACGAAATCCTTGACCTTTTTGCCCAGCGGGGACCCCTCGTTCATCGAGGCCCGGAGGATGTCCCCCGTGGACACGTGCGGCACGCCCAGCAGCGATTTGAGCGCGGCCGCCTGAGTCCCCTTCCCGACGCCGGGCGGGCCCATCAAGACGACATTCATCGCCGCAAACCGCTCATGCTAGCAGACCCTTTTCCGCATTCCCACACGGCGTCAGCTCCTGCGGCCCTTCATCCTGGTCCCCTTCATGAACCCCTCGTAGTGCCGCATGATCAGCTGCGACTCGATCTGCTGGACGGTGTCCATCGCCACGCCGACGACGATGAGGAGCGAGGTGCCGCCGAAGAAGAACTTGACGTTCAGCCCCTCGGTCAAGAACCGGGGCAGGATCGCGTCCAGGGTCGGCCCGATCCACGGGAGCTGCTGGACCTGGAGGCCGCTGATCAGGAGGACCGGCAGGACGGAGATCGCCGCCAGGTAGACGGCGCCCCCGAAGGTGAGCCGGGTCAGGATCGCGTCGATGTACTCGGCCGTCCTCTTGCCCGGCCGGATGCCCGGGATGAACCCGCCGTACTTCTTCATGTTGTCGGCCTGGTCCATCGGATTGAAGATGATCGAAACGTAAAAGAACGAGAAGAAGATGATGAGGACGATGTACATCAGGTTGTAGAGCGGGGCCGAGTACGACAGCTGGTGCAGGACGTCCTGGAGCCAGCCCCAATCCTTGAAGAAGGCGATCGTCCCGATCGTCTGCGGGATCGCGAGCATCGACGACGCGAAGATCACGGGGATGACCCCGGCCGTGTTCACGCGGAGCGGCAGGTAGGTCGAGGCACCGCCGTAGACCCGGCGTCCGACGACCCGGCGCGCGTACTGGATCGGGATCTTCCGCTGCGCTCGTTCGACCCAGACGATCGCCGCGACGACCATGACCATGAGCATGACGAGGAGGGCGATCGTGATCGGGCCCAGCGCCCCCGTCTGCCAGTCCTGGACCGTCTTGACGATGGCGTTCGGGAAGCCGACGACGATGCCGGCGTAGATGATGAGCGAGATCCCGTTGCCGATGCCGCGTTCCGAGATCTGCTCGCCGAGCCACATGATGAACGCCGTTCCCGTCGTGAGCGTGAGAACCGTCATGAGCTGGAACGTGATCCCGGGGTGGCGGACGATCTGGCCGACGCCGGCCGAGGCCGAGGCCGACTGGAGCCACCAGGCAATCCCAAGCGACTGGATGCACGACAGCATGACCGTGCCGTACCGCGTCCACTGCGTGATCTTGCGGCGCCCGGCCTCCCCTTCCTTGCTGAGCTTCTCGAGGTACGGCCAGACCACGGTGAGGAGCTGCAGGATGATCGACGCCGTGATGTACGGCATGATCCCGAGCGCGAAGATCGTGAAGCGCTTGAAGTTCCCGCCAGCGAACAGGTCGACGTAGCCGAGTACCGAGCCCGCCTGCTGCTCGAACAAACGGAGCAGCGCGGCGTTGTCGATGCCCGGCGTCGGGATGTGCCCGCCGATCCGGTAGATCGCGAGCAGGCCGAGCGTGTAGAGCACACGCTTCCTGAGCTCGGGGATGTTCCAGATGTTCTTGAGGCTCTGAATCATCTTAGGCGATCACCTCGGCCTTGCCGCCGGCGGCTTCGATCTTCTTGGCGGCCGAGCCCGTGAACTTGTGGACGCGGACGGTGAGCGCGACCTTGAGCTCACCGTTCCCGAGCACCTTGACCGGCGACCGCCCCTTGGGCAGGAGGCCGGCGGCGCGGAGGGACTCGGGCGTGACCTCGCTGCCCGCGGCCAGGCTGTTCAGGCGATCGACGTTCACCGTTCGATACTCGACCCGAAAGATGTTCGTGAAGCCCCGCTTCGGCACGCGCCGGTGGAGCGGCATCTGGCCGCCCTCGAACCCGCGCTTGGCGGAGTAGCCGCTTCGCGACTTCTGGCCCTTCTCACCGCGTCCGGAGGTCTTTCCCGTGCCCGAGCCGGGGCCGCGGCCGATGCGCTTCCTGTTCTTCCTCGACCCGGGGGCGGGCTTGAGCGTGCTCAGCTTCATGATCTGCCTCAGTCCTTCACGACGACGACGAGATGCGGCACCTTGCGGAGCATCCCGCGCATCGGCGGATTGTCCGGAACCTGTCGGACGCGCCCGATCTTCTCGAGCCCGAGCGCGCGCAGCGTCGCCTTCTGGGTCTCGTCGAAGCCGATCCCGCTACGGATCTGCTTGATCGTGATCGTCTTCTTCTTGCCGGTCGCCGCGCTCATGATCCCGACTCCAGCCCGAGGTCGTGGACCTCCTTGCCGCGCCGCTTCGCGACCTGCTCGGCGTTCCTCAGGGACTTCAAGCCCTCGAGTGTCGCGCGCAGGACGTTCTGGGGGTTTGCGGTCCCGAGCGACTTCGTGAGGATGTCCTGGACGCCGCACGACTCGAGGACGGCGCGGACGGCGCCGCCCGCGATGACCCCGGTGCCCGGGGACGCCGGCTTGAGGAGCACCTGTCCGGACCCGAACCGTCCGACGACGGGGTGCGGGATCGTCGAGCCCTTGAGCGGGATGTGGACGAGGTTGCGCTTCGCGCGCTCGACGCCCTTGGCGATCGCGGCCGGCACCTCGCGTGCCTTGCCCGACGCGAAGCCGACCCACCCGCGCCCGTCGCCGACGACGACGAGGGCCGAGAACGAGAAGTTCTTCCCGCCCTTGACGACCTTCGTCACACGGTTGATGTGGACGACGCGATCCTTCAGCTCGCCCACCGACTCGCGACTCATCTCGGCCACGACATCCTCCTCAGAACTTCAGACCGGCTTCGCGAGCCGCGTCGGCGAGCGCCTTGATGCGCCCGTGGTACAGGTACCCGCCGCGGTCGAAGACCACGACTTCGATCCCCTTCTCCTTGAGCTTGCCCGCGATGGAGGTGCCCACCGCCTTCGCCGCGTCGACGTTCCCGCCACGCTTGACCCGTCCCTTGACGTCCTTGTCCAAGGTCGACGCCGCCGCGAGGGTCGTGCCGCCGGCATCGTCGATCGCCTGCGCGTAGATGTGCTTGTCGCTCCGAAAGATCGCGAGGCGCGGCCGTGCGCCGGTGCCGGCGAGGCGCTTCCTGATCCGGTAGCGGATGCGCCTGCGGATCGCGTCACGATCGATGGCCTTCTGCATCGTTTCCTCCCGCCTACTTGGCGCCGGTCTTGCCGGCCTTCTTGCGCACGACCTCGTTCGCGTAGCGGACCCCTTTGCCCTTGTAGACATCGGGGGGGCGGAGCGAGCGGATCTTGGCGGCGACCTGTCCGACCTGCTGGCGGTCGATTCCGGTCACGGTGACCTTCGTTTGCTTGTCGACGGCGATCTGGATCCCGTCCGGAACCGGGAACTCGATCGCGTGCGTGTAACCGAGCGTGAAGCTGACGGTTTTCCCCGACGCCTGCGCGCGGTAGCCGACCCCCTGGATCTCGAGGTCTTTGCTGAAGCCCTTCGTGACGCCGGTCACGGCGTTCGCGAGGAGCGCGCGCGAGAGGCCGTGGAGCGCCCTCTGCGTTTTCGAGTCGTCGCGGCGCTTGACGAGGATCTTGCCGTCCGCGACCTCGGCCGAGATCCCACCCGGCAGCGCCTGGGCGAGCGAGCCCTTCGGTCCGGTGACGGTGACCTTGGCATCTCCGACGTCGACTTTCACGCCGGCGACCACGGGAACGGGCAATCTTCCGATTCGAGACATGGGACGTTCTCCTACCAGATGTTGCAGAGGACCTCGCCACCGACGCCGTGGCGCCGGCAGCTCTGTCCCGTCATCACGCCGCGGGGCGTGGAGAGGATCGTCAGGCCCAGGCCGTCGAGCACGCGGGGGATCTCGTCCTTCCCGCAGTACACGCGCCGGCCCGGGCGGCTCACCCGCTCGAGCCCTTGGATCGCGCGCTCGCCGCCGGCGCCGTACTTGAGCTGGATACGGATCTTCCCCTGGGCGGTCTCCTCGACCGTGGAGAAGCTGTCGACGAACCCTTCGTCGGCGAGGATGCTCACGATGGCGAGCTTCATCTTCGACGCCGGGACGTCGACGGTCTTGTGCTTGGCGACCTGCGCGTTACGGATGCGCGTCAGGAGATCGGCGATCGGATCGGTCATGCTCATCTCTTTCCCCCCGCGCCTACCAGCTCGCCTTGGTCACGCCCGGAAGCGCGCCCTCCAGGGCGAGGTTCCGGAAGCAGATCCGGCACAGCTGGAACTTCCTGAGGTAGCCGCGCGACCGGCCGCAGCGCTTGCAGCGGCTGCACGCGCGAACCGCGAACTTCGGCTTCTTTCTCGTCTTGGCGACCCATGCCGTCGTGGCCACGTCAGTCCTCCGTCAATTCTTGCGGAACGGCATGCCGAGAGCGGTCAGGAGGGCCCTGGACTCTTCGTCGGTCTTCGCCGTCGTCACGATGCAGACGTTCATGCCCTTGACCTTCTGGACCTTGGCGTAGTTGACCTCGGGGAAGATCAGCTGGTCTCTCACGCCGAGCGTGTAGTTCCCGCGGCCGTCGAACCCGCGCGGGTTGACTCCGCGGAAGTCGCGCACGCGGGGGAGCGCCAGGTTCATGAGGCGCTCGAGGAACTCGTACATCCTCTGGCCCCTGAGGGTGACGCAGCAGCCGATCGCCATCCCCTGACGGAGCTTGAAGTTCGCGATCGACTTGCGCGCGCGCGTGACCGTGGGCTTCTGACCGGTGATCCCGGACAGCTCCTCGACCGCCGTGTCCATGACCTTGCCGTCGGCGATCGCGTCGCCCACGCCCATGTTCACGACGATCTTGCTCACGCGCGGCACGGCCATCGGCGACGTGTAATTGAACTGCTTGATGAGCGCCGGCACCACGTCGGTCTTGTAGGAATTCGCCAACCTCGACATCGTCGTCCCTCGCCTACTTGTCCAGCGCCATGCCGCTACGCACCGCGATGCGGGTGCGCGAGCCGTTCGCCTCGACCTTGATGCCGACGCGCGTCGGCTTGTCGCTCTTCGGGTCGATGAGCGCCACGTTCGAGACGTGGATCGGATCCTCGCGCTCGACGATGCCGCCCTTCACGTTCCGCTGCGGGTTGGGCTTCGTGTGACGCTTGACCCGGTTCACGCCCTCGATCCGGACGCGCGCTTCCTTCGGCATGACCTCGATGACCCGGCCGCGCTTCCCCCGGTCCTTCCCGGAGATCACGACGACCGTGTCGTTCTTCTTGACCTTCAAGCCTGCCATCACCTTCTCCGCCGCTCGCCTAGAGAACTTCGGGGGCGAGCGAGACGATCTTCATGAACTTCTTGTCGCGCAGCTCGCGCGCGACCGGCCCGAAGACGCGCGTGCCGACCGGCTCCTTCGCGTCGTTGATGATCACCGCGGCGTTCTGGTCGAACCGGATGTACGACCCGTCCTTCCGGCGATAGGCGTTGACCTGACGCACGATGACCGCCTTGACGACCTGCCCCTTCTTGACGTTGCCGTCCGGGGCGGCCTCCTTGACGTTCGCGGTGATGATGTCGCCCAGCTCCGCGTACTGGCCCTGGGAGCCGCCGCGGAGATGGATGCACGAGATCTTCTTCGCGCCGGAGTTGTCCGCGACCTCCAGGATCGTCCTCATCTGAATCATGGCCGCTCCTCGCCCCTACTCGGCCGCGGGGGCCGTCTCGGCGACCCCCTGGCCGCGCTTGACGACCCGGCGCAGGCGCCACCGCTTCCGCGCGGAGAGCGGACGCGACTCGACGATCTCGACCGTGTCGCCGGTCCTCGCCGTGTTCGCCTCGTCGTGGGCCATGAACGTCGCCTTCTGCCGGATGTACCGCTTGTAGAGCTTGTGCCGCACGATCCGGTCGACACGGACGACGACGGTCTTGTCCGCCTTGTCCGACACGACGACGCCGACCTTCGACGCCCGCCGTCTGATGCTCGCTTCCGCCATGGGCTCCTCCCTCACGCCCGCGACGCGGCGGTCTTGGCCGCCTCGCGCTCACGACGCACGGTCAGGAGCCGTGCCAAGTCTCTCTTGGTCCCCGCGAGCCGGAGGGAATCGGTGACCTGCCCCGTTCCCTTCTGGACCTTCATCTTCCAGATCGCGGTGCGGAGCTCGGCCTCCTCGCGGACGAGGGCTTCGGGCTCCAGCTCTCTCAGCTTCTTCAAGGCCTTCGTGCGCTGCGACATGTCCCTACCGTCCTACTGCGCCTGACGCGCGACGAACTTCGTCTTGACCGGGAGCTTGTGGGACGCGAGGCGCATCGCCTCGCGCGCGGTCTTCTCGTCGACCCCCTCCATCTCGAAGAGGACCTTGCCCGGCTTGACCACCGCGACCCAGGCCTCCGGCGCGCCCTTGCCCTTGCCCATGCGGGTTTCGGCCGGCTTCTTCGTGATCGGCTTGTCGGGGAACAAGCGCACCCAGATCTTCCCGCCTCGCTTGATGAAGCGGGTGATCGCGATGCGGCTCGCCTCGATCTGCCGCGCGGTGACCCATCCGTCCTCCAGGGACTTGAGGCCGAAGTCGCCGAACGCGACCTCGCCCCCGCGGTAGGCCATCCCGGTACGGCGCCCCCGCTGCTGCTTCCTGAACTTGACCTTGCTCGGCATCAACATGGCGTTCGGTTCCTCTCGCCCGCCCTAGCGGCGCGCGTCGTCGGAGACGCGGATCTCGCGCGACTCCCCGCGGTTGATCCACACCTTGACGCCGATGACCCCGTAGGTCGTCCGCGCCTCGGCGAGGCCGTAATCGATCTCGGACCGGAGCGTGTGGAGCGGGAGGCGCCCTTCGAGGTAACGCTCGGTCCGCGCGATCTCGGCGCCGGCGAGCCGGCCGCCGACCTGGACCTTGATTCCCTTGGCGCCGAACCTCAGGGCCGACTCGATCGCCTTGCGCATCGCGCGCCGGAACGCGACGCGCTTCTCGAGCTGCATCGCGATCGCTTCGCCGACGAGCTGGGCGTCGATCTCGGGCTTGTCGATCTCGAGGATGTTGATGAACACGTCGCGCTGCGTGCGCTTCCGGATGTCGTCCTTCAAGCGGTCGACCTCGGCGCCCTTCCTGCCGATGATGATCCCCGGGCGTGAGGTCAGGATGTTGACCTTGAGCTTGTTCGCGGCGCGCTCGATCTCGATCGCCGACACGCCCGCGTGCCCGAGGCGCTGCTTGAGCTCGCGCCTCAGCTTGAGGTCTTCGTGGAGCAGCTCGGCGTACTTCTTCGAGGCGTACCAGCGCGAGCGCCAGGTCTTGTTGAAGCCGATGCGGAATCCGTACGGGTGGACTTTCTGACCCACGACTACCTCCGGCCGGACGCGGCGCGCGGCGGCGCCGCGAGCGGAACGACGTCGAGCGCGATCGAGACGTGCGACGACTTCTTGAGGATGCGGTAGATGCGCCCCATGGAGCGGGCGCGGGCGCGCTTCTGCGGCGGGCCCTCGTCGACCGTCGCCTTGGCGACGAACAGCCGGTCCGGGTCGAGCTTCGGATCCTTCTGCTGGGCATTCGCCAGCGCGGACCTCAGGAGCTTCTCGAGGTCCTTGGCGACCATCTTGCGCGAATAGCGTAGCGCCGCGAGCGCCTCGCCCAGGTTCTTGCCGCGGACGAGGTCCACGGCGAGACGCGTCTTCTGGGCGGAGACGCCGAGATACTTCAAGCGAGCCGTCGCGATCACGATGTCCTCCCCGCCCTACTTCGGAGGTGCTGAGGCCACGGCGGCGGTCTTGTCGCCCTTCGTGCCGTGGCCCTTGAAGGTCCGCGTCGGCGCGAACTCGCCGAGCTTGTGACCGACCATGTTCTCGGTGACGTAGACCGGGATGAACTTCTTCCCGTTGTGGACCGCCAATGTGTGGCCGACCATGTCGGGGATGATGGTCGACCGGCGCGACCAGGTCTTCACGACCTTCTTGTCGAAACGCTTGTTGAGCTCCTCGATCTTCTTCGCGAGGTGCGCGTCGATGAAGGCTCCCTTGTGGACCGAACGTGCCATGGGCTCCTCGCTCTACTTCCGGCGGCGGACGATGAAGGCGTCCGTGCGCGGGTTGTTCCGGGTCTTCTTGCCCTTCGTCGGCACGCCCCACGGGGTGCACGAGGGGCGGCCACCGGAGGTCTTGCCTTCGCCGCCGCCGTGCGGGTGGTCGACGGGGTTCATCGCGACGCCGCGGACGGTCGGGCGCCAGCCCTTCCACCGGTTGCGTCCGGCCTTGCCGATGCTCTCGTTCTCGTGCTCGAGGTTCCCGATCTGGCCGATCGTCGCCCAGCACTCCTCGTCGACTTTCCGGGTCTCGCCGGAGGGCAGGCGGACGAGAGCCCAGCCGGCCTCGCGCGCCATGAGCTGCGCGCCGACCCCGGCCGACCGCGCGAGCTGGCCGCCCTTCCCGCGCTTCATCTCGATGTTGTGGATCGTCGTGCCGAGAGGGATCGACTTCATGGGAAGCGCGTTCCCGACGACGATGTCGGCGTCGGCGGCCGCGAGGATCTTCCCCCCGACGGCGAGCCCGTTCGGGGCGAGGATGTAACGCCGCTCGCCGTCCGCGTAGCAGACGAGCGCGATGTTCGCCGTGCGGTTCGGATCGTACTCGATCGTCTCGACGCGGCCGGGAACGCCGTGCTTGTCCCGACGGAAGTCGATGATCCGGTAGCGGCGCTTGTGCCCGCCGCCGCGGTGCCGGATCGCGAGCAGACCCCGGTTGTCGCGCCCGCCGGTCCGGTCCTTCTTGTCGAGGAGCGGCTTGTGCGGCGCGTTCGTGGACGTCTCCGTCCGCTTGACCTGCGACTTGAACCGCGAGCCCGGGCTCGTCGGCCTGAAATTCTTGACGGCCATCGTCGGTCTCTCCCTCGGGCGAGCGTCAGCTCGCCTCGAAGAACTCGATTTCCTTCTCACCGGGCGCCAGACGCACCCACGCCTTCTTCCAGTCGGCACGCTTCCCCTGGAAGCGTCCCGCCCGCTTCGTCTTCCCGAGCACGTTCGCGGTGCGGACCTCTTCGACCTTCACGCCGAAGAGCTCGGTCACCGCCTGCGCGATCTGGACCTTGTTGGCCCGCGCGTCGGCCTTGAAGCAGTAGACCGCGCCAGTTTCTCTGGCCCGTGTCGACTTCTCGGTCACGAGCGGTTGCCGGATGACATCTTGCGTCGTCAGCTTCATGACGCGAGCACCTCCGTGAGGCGCATGAGCGCCTTCTCGGCGACCACGACGGTGTCGTGATCGAGCAGGTCGACGATCGAGACGCCGAGCACGCGCACGACCGACAGGCGCGGGTTGTTCCTCGCGGCGAGCTCGAGGTTCCCCTCGGTCTCGAGCGGGAGCAGGAGCGCCTTCGACGCGATGCCGAGCTTGCCCGCGAGCGCGGCCTCGAGCTCGGCCGTCTTCGGGCTCGCGAGGTCGAAAGCCTCGACGCAGACGATCTTGCCGTCGCGGAGCTTCTGGGCGAGCGCCGACTTGATCGCGTTCCGCCGCATCGCGGCCGGGAAGCTCCAGCGGTAATCGCGCGGGACCGGGCCCTGGATCGTGCCGCCGTGCCGCCAGAGCGGCGAGCGGTTGTCGCCCATCCGTGCGCGTCCGGTGTGCTTCTGCTTCCAGAGCTTCTTCGTGCCGCCCGAGACCTCGACGCGGTTCTTCGTCTTGTGCGTTCCTGCACGGCCGCCGGCGCGGTACGCGCAGACCGCCTCGTAGATGAGGTGCTCCTTCAGCGGGTACCCGAAGACCGCCTCGTCGAGATCGACGGTGCGGAGGGTCTTGTTGTTCCAATCGCGGACTTCGATGGACGCCATGGCCGCCCTCACCGTCCCTTCGACTTGCAGAGGAGGAGCGCGGCGCCGGGCGCCCCGGGCACGGCCCCTCGCACGAGGAGGAGGTTCCGCTCCTTGTCGATCCGAACGACGCGGAGGTTCTTCACCGTCACCCGGTCGACGCCCATGTGCCCGGTCCCGCGCATCCCCTTGAAGACGCGCGACGGGTAGGCCGACGAGCCGATCGAGCCGGGGGCGCGATGGAACATCGAGCCGTGGGCGTTGGCACCGCCTCCGAAGTTGTGGCGCTTCATGACGCCCTGGAACCCCTTGCCCTTCGACGTGCCGATGACGTCGACCTTCTTGACACCCTCGAAGATGTCGACGAGCACGGTGTCGCCGGCCTTGTAGGCGGCGTCGCCGCCGATCTTGAACTCGCGGCGGAGGGCCGTCGGCGGCACGCCCGCCTTCTCGTGATGGCCGCGGACCGCCTTGTTCGCGCGCTTGCCGGCCTTGGCGTCGACGAGACCGAGCTGGACCGCCTCGTAGCCTTCCTTCGCGGCCGCGCGGCGCTGCACGACGACGCAGGGTCCCGCCTCGATGACGGTGACCGGGGCCACCGTTCCGTCGGGCAGGAAGACCTGGGTCATCCCGACCTTGCGTCCGATCATTCCTTCGATCATCGTCGCCTCACTGACCCGGGCCGAAGGCCTTGATCTCGACGTCCACGCCCGCCGGCAGGTCGAGCTTCATGAGCGCGTCGACCGTCTCCGGCGTGGGCTGCAAGATGTCGAGCAAGCGCTTGTGCGTCCGGATCTCGAACTGCTCCCGCGACTTCTTGTCGACGTGCGGCGAGCGGAGCACCGTCCACCGGTTCGTGATCGTCGGCAGCGGGATCGGCCCCGCCACGCGGGCGCCGGTGCGCCGCGCCGTGTCGACGATCTCGGTCGTCGACTGGTCGAGGATCCGGTGATCGTACGCCTTCAGCCGAATGCGGATTTTCTCGTTCACCATCTTCGTCCTACCCTCGGGAATCCCCGATCCCCGAGGTCGAACCGCGACGCCGTCCCGCGTTCCCGGAAGCTCCGGGCGGCCGGGCGGCTTCGCCGGTGTCCTCTCCCTTACTCCACGATGTCCGTGACGGTGCCCGCTCCGACGGTGCGGCCGCCCTCGCGGATCGCGAAGCGCAGCCCCTGCGTCATCGCGATCGGCGTGTGCAGGATCACCTCGAGCGTCACGTTGTCACCCGGCATCACCATC